>NZ_JADEWP010000236.1:0-3145 GCF_015207535.1 Cyanobium sp. LEGE 06143
TGCCGGCGTGCTGATCTCCGTGACGGTACTGGTGTTTTCACCCAATCTTCGGTTCGAATACCAGTTCTCAAAACTGGAACCCACGTTTCCGGAATATGAAGAATTCAGAGCGTTCGCAAGCGGAGTCTTTTTTTTAGAGTCTCGTGGGCTCGGAGATGTGTATAAGAGACAGGGCAGGGGGTCGTTGTCCGCGATGGCCATCGGGCCCTCCTCTAGGACGACCTGGGTCGCCAGGACCGGATGAAAGGACAGATGGCGTCCAAGCGCTGGATGGGTGATCCCGGATCGCCACAGCAGTTGTGGGGCATCCAGCGCCCCGGTGGCCAGCACCACGTGGGGCGTGGTGTGAAGGGTGCCCTCCACCCAGACTCCGCTGACCTGAAGGCCTTCCAGTTCGAGGCGATCCACCGCGCCGCTCAGCCGTGTCACCGGCCGGGATGCCGCGGCGAGCACATCGGCGGGAGCGCTGTAGTGAATGGTGTGGGAACCAAGCCTGCGCCCGGCGAGCGGCAGGGGGCTGAAACAGCGACCCTGCCCGTTCAGGATGGGCTGCAGGGCTGCACGGATCAACGCGGCGCGGCCGCTGTCGGCGAACGCGTCCTGGCGGACATCCAGGAAACCCTCCACCTGGCGGTAGGCCTGGTCCCATTCCTCTTCCGACAGCTGCTCCGGCCGGTCCAGGCCGGCGGCGGCCCTGGGGCAGTTGTTGGTCCAGAGGATGCCGCTGCCACCCACGATCGAGCTGATGTAGGCCCCCGGCAGGGCAGCGGCGGGGGCTGCCGAGTCGAGATAGCTCACGTAGTGATCGACGGCCGGGAACCACCCGTCAGGGTCGTTGCGGAACTCGGCCCGGTTGCGCAGATGGGAGCCGGGAGGGTCGCTCACCGCCCGACCCCGCTCGATGATCAGCACACGGCGGCCGGCCTCGGCGAGGACGCGGGCCACGCAGGCACCCGTCAGCCCATTGCCGATGACGATGTCATCCCACGGGGCCATGGCCATCCGACGACTTTTCTGAAGGTATCGCGTCAGGCGGGGTCTGAAAATTGGTGTGAAAAGATCATTGCCGTTCCTGGATGTGAACTGGATGGCCGATGCTCAAGCGGTTGTCTGGCCCCAGGGCAGCAGGCTGAGGATCTTCGCGGGAGCCTGTGCCATCGCCCTGAGTCTGGGGGTGGTGCGCTTCGACTTCGCGGCGCTTGGTCGCCAGATGCTGGAATCCGGTTGGGTGGACCCGCAGGCCATCGGCCGCCTGGCGGGACTCAACCTTGCCGGGTACGTGCTGGGATGCCTCCACCACACGAGGATCCGCAGCTCCGCGGCATTCAGGCGCGTGATGGCGCTGTCCCTGGCGGTGACAGTGGCCTCTCTGTGGCTCGAAGCTCTGGGCCTCGGCAGCTGGTGGCAGGGACTCTGGCGAGTGCTGGCGGGCTGGGCTTCGGGAAGCCTGATGGCGGGGGTCCCCGGCCTGGCCCTCCACGGTCTGAGCGGGCATCGGCGCCGTCGCGGCACGGCCCTCGTGATGGTCGGTGCCGGTCTGGGCACCGTGGTGGGGGCGGTGGCGATCGGATCGCTGGCACCGCGTTCCGCGTCCATGGCCTGGGTGGTGCTGGCAGCGCTGGCCTCGCTGCTGGCAATCCCCGTCGGCTGGCTGCTGCGGCGCTCAGCCGGCGCGGCTGCCTCGCCGCCCAGCCGCCGCAGCAGCGAGGCGGCCGGTCTTCGGGGTGACCTGATCTCAGCAGAGTCCGTCTGGGCAAGTCCCGCGCTCCGCTTCCTCTCCCTGGGCTACCTCCTGATGGGGGCCAGCCAGGTTCCCGTCGTGCTCTACGAGCCCCTGGTCGTGAGCCATCGCTTCGGTGTGTCCCCGGGGTTGAGCAGTGATTCGCTGTCACTGCTCGGGGTCGGCTGTGCCACGGGTGCCCTTCTGGCAGCCAGTGTTCCCAGGTCCTGGCCCACCCGGTCCCTGCTCGCTCTCGGCTCCTGGGTCGGCCTGGGCGGCAGCGTCCTGTTCTTGCTGGGGCGCTCCCTGCCCGTGGTGGCGGCGGCAACCTTTCTCACCGGCGCCTGGATCTGGATCATGGTGACGCTCACCTTCGACCGTCTTCAGGAGCTGGTGCCAGAGGCCCAGCACAGAGCGACGTGGGCCTGGCTCACCGCGCTGCTGGGCATCGGCTTCATGCTGTTTTCATTCGGTTGCGCCCAGTTGGCCACGGATCACCTGGACAACGTGCTGCTGCTCGGAACCGCATTCATGGCCCTGCATGTGGTGATAGAGCTCAGGCAGATGCAGGCAGACTGAGAGTGGGTTGTGGTATCGGAGTGTGGGCTTAACAAATGGATGCACCAAAGGTGACACACAATCACTTTCTCACTAGGCTGCAAACGAATACCGTGATCAGCGTTTGTGGGTCAGATTGAAGGTGCGTCGTTWGATGGGCCGGTCAACGTTGTGGTGGGTGAGTGTCACTATGCCGAACCAGGCGTTGCACCTGACCCGGCCCGCATGTAGGTGTCCGTGACGTGTAGCTGACAGGCTGGGCCGGGCAGGGGTGAGCTGTGTCGTTAGCCGTAAGAGAGACGAACAATGAAAGTAGATTCGGCATACATATCCGTGAAAGATCGTAAGCGCGCGGAAGATCTTTGGAAGAAGGTATTGAATTCGATCCTGAAATGAAGAATGATTCGTTCGCATTCTTCAATTTGAATGGGTTTATGTTTGGGCTATTTGACGCATCAAGTTTGGGCGAGAAACTCGGCTACGGGAACAATTGCGCTCTAAGTCTTCATGTTGATGACGCCAATATGGAGGTCAAAAGAATCGGAGAGTTCGCTAAGATTGTAATGCCTGTAACCGCCGTAAGCACTTGCCTTGTGTTCCAAATCGAAGACAGTGAAGGTAATGTCGTTGAGTTTTACTCTACGTTAATAAGGGTAACAGCCAACAAATCAGTTAGCTACGCGCCTACGGCGCCGGACCCAGCAAAGCTACGCCGGTTATTGAGGCGTTAGGGAGGCTCTGGAAAACCCGAGCCATCCGCGCGAAAATATCCCTGTAATCGCAGGCGCGGACTGGGTTCATGGGCAGCAAGCAGCTCGGATTCGGTGATTACGAGCAGACCACGGCCAAGAAGCGCACGAGGCGCGA
>NZ_JADEWP010000239.1:0-3120 GCF_015207535.1 Cyanobium sp. LEGE 06143
GGCGGGGCCCCGGAACAGCGGGCGCAGCTGTCGATAGGATGGGGGGTGTTGAAGGTTGCTCTGCATGGCGGATCCCACCGGACCGAACAACTCCGGTGACTCCGGCTCCAACGGTGATTCTCGGATCATCCAGACGGACCTTCGCAACGAGATGTCGCGCTCCTACCTGGAGTATGCGATGAGCGTGATTGTGGGCCGGGCCCTGCCCGATGCCCGCGATGGCCTCAAGCCCGTGCATCGCCGCATTCTCTATGCGATGTACGAACTGGGTCTCACCAGCGACCGCCCCTACCGCAAATGCGCCCGCGTGGTGGGTGAGGTGCTCGGTAAGTACCACCCCCACGGGGATACGGCCGTGTATGACGCCTTGGTGCGCATGGCTCAGGATTTCAACATGCGCATGCCGCTGGTGGATGGGCATGGCAATTTCGGTTCGGTGGATGGTGACCCACCGGCCGCCATGCGATACACCGAATCACGCCTGCAGGCCCTTACAACAGACTCTCTGCTGGAGGACATCGAAGCCGAGACGGTTGACTTTGCCGACAACTTCGATGGTTCCCAGCAGGAACCCACGGTGATGCCGGCGCGGATTCCCCAGCTGCTGCTGAATGGGTCCACGGGGATCGCCGTGGGCATGGCGACCAACATCCCGCCCCACAACCTCACTGAATTGATCGATGGCCTGCTGGCCTTGATCGAGGATCCTGCGCTCAGCGAGCAGGCCTTGATGGCCATCGTGCCGGGGCCGGACTTCCCCACCGGTGGGCAGATCCTGGGCCGCCGCGGCATCCGCGAGACCTACACCACAGGTCGCGGTTCGGTGACCATGCGCGGTGTCGCCTCGGTGGAGACGCTGGAAGTCAAAGGACGTCCTGACCGGGATGCGGTGATCATCACCGAGTTGCCCTTCCAGACCAACAAGGCGTCGCTGATCGAGCGGATCGCAGAACTGGTCAACGACAAGAAGCTGGAGGGGATCTCGGACATCCGGGATGAGTCGGATCGCGATGGCATGCGCATCGTGATTGAGCTCAGGCGCGATGCCTACCCCCAGGTTGTGCTTAACAATCTGTTCAAACTCACGCCACTACAGAATAATTTTAGTGCCTACATGCTGGCCCTGGTCAAGGGTGAGCCAGTGGTGCTCACCCTGCACAAGATGTTGCAGGTTTTCCTCGATTTTCGAGTCGAAACGATTGAGCGGCGCACCAGATACCTGTTGCGCAAGGCAGAAGAACGCGACCATATCCTGCTCGGCTTGCTGATTGCCCTCGACAGCCTCGATGCGATCATCGCCCTGATCCGAGCGGCCGCCGACACGGCCTCGGCGCGTGCCGAATTGGTGCTTCAGTTTGGCCTCACGGAGATTCAGGCCGACGCGATTCTGCAGATGCAACTGCGCCGGCTCACGGCCCTGGAGGCCGATAAGATCCGGCTGGAGCACGAAGATCTGCTCGCCAAGATCACCGACTACAAAGACATCCTGGCCCGGCGCGAGCGGGTGTTCGGCATCATCACCTCGGAGCTGGGGGCGATCCGCAGCCGCTACCTCTCGCCGCGCCGCACCGAGATCCTCGATCTCGAAGGTGGCCTGGAAGACATCGACCTGATCGCCAACGAACGCTCGGTGGTGCTGCTGACCGAAACCGGCTACCTCAAGCGGATGCCGGTGAGTGAGTTCGAGGCCACCAGCCGGGGCACCCGCGGCAAGGCCGGCACCCGCACTCAGGGCGAGGAGGCCGTGAAGCTGTTCATCAGCTGCAACGACCACGACCATCTGCTGCTGTTCAGCAACCGCGGTGTGGTCTACGCGGTGCCCGCCTACCGGGTTCCCCTCTGCAGCCGGGCGGCCAAGGGCACGCCGATCGTGCAGATGCTGCCGATCCCGCGGGAGGAGCAGATCACCTCCCTGCAGGCCGTGAGTGCCTTTTCCGAGGATGCCGTGCTGGTGATGCTCACCAGTGGCGGCTACATCAAGCGCACCCGCCTCTCCGCCTTTGCCAACATCCGCTCCAATGGCCTGATCGCCATCTCGCTGGAAGACGGCGATGACCTGCGCTGGGTGCGCCTGGCCCTGCCTGGCGACAGCGTGCTGATCGGCTCCCTCAAGGGCATGACGATCCACTTCCGTCTCAGCGACGAGGAGTTGCGCCCGCTGGGCCGCACGGCGCGCGGTGTGCGGGCCATGCAGCTGCGTGCCGGCGACCAGCTGGTGAGCATGGATGTGCTCTCGGCCGAACTGGCTGACCGGGTGGCCAACAGCAGCAGCGACGAGGAGCCGGCGGCCGATGACCTGCCGGTGGAGGTGGCTCCGAGTGAGGGGCCCTGGGTGCTGGTGGCCAGCGCCGGAGGCCTGGGCAAGCGGGTGCCTGTGGATCAGTTCCGGTTGCAGAAGCGGGCCGGCATGGGCCTGCGGGCGATCAAGTTCCGGGTGGATGGCGACGTGCTGGTGGGGCTGAAGGTGCTGGGAGCCGGCGAGGAGGTGCTGCTCGTGACCGAGCGAGGGGTGATCGTGCGCACCGAGGCCGATGCCATCCCTCAGCAGTCGCGGGCGGCCACCGGCGTGCGGCTGCAGCGGCTGGATCGGGGCGACCGCCTCGTGGAGATGGTGCTGGTGCCTCCCGCCCTGGAGGACGAGGAGGAGCTGGCAGAGCCCGGCACGGAGCAGGCCACCTCTGCTGACGCCGCTTCCGAGCTGGTGGACGCTGCTGAATCAGAGGGCGGCGACCAGGAGCTGACCTGATGCTGGGGGCCATGGCTCTACCGCTGGCGGCGGAGCCAGCCGAGGGCGCCCTCTGCGCTGAGGTGCTGGTGCTGGGGGCTGGACCGGCCGGCCTGTCAATCGCTGCGGCGCTGGTCGAGCAGGGGGTGGCGGTGGCGCTGCTCTGCCCCGGCGATCCGCAGGCCGCCTGGCCCAACACCTATGGGGTCTGGGGCGATGAGGTGGATGCGCTCGGGCTGGGGCACCTGCTGGAGCACCGCTGGCAGCACACCGTGAGCTACTTCGGCCCCGGAGCCGCCGACGCCGCCGACCCCGCCAACGCCCCCACGCCGCACAGACGTGACTATGGGCTGTTCGACAAGCAGAAGCTCCAACACCACTGGCTGGAGCAGCTC
>NZ_JADEWP010000240.1:0-3117 GCF_015207535.1 Cyanobium sp. LEGE 06143
GGCCCTGGCCACCGGGCCGGTGGACTCAGGCATGGCCAGGGCCTGAAAGGCCGTGAGCGCCTGGCTGGCCGACGCGAAGCGCTGATCCGGTTGGCGCTGCAGCAGGCGTTGCAGGGTGTTCTGCAGGTCCGGCTCGGTGCTCAGGGCCGCGGGCATGCGCCACTGGGCCGTGACCGGATCCAGCAGGGTGGCCGGCGCATCGCCACTCAGCAGCACCAGAGCCGTCACGCCGAGGGCATGCAGGTCCATCCAGGCCTCGGGCCTGGAGCTGTGGGCCAGCTCCGGCGGCGCATAGCCGGGAGTCACCACCACGCCGCCGGCCACCAACCCGTAGTCGAGCAGCACGGGCAGGCCGTCGCTGTCGCGGCGCAGCAGGTTGGCCGGACAGAGATCGCCGTGCACCAGCTCCTGGCCATGCAACACCGCCAGCACGGGCAGCAGCTGGCGCACCAGCAGCAGCACCTCGCCGGCACCGAACACCATCTGCCGCTCGGCCCGCACCTCGATCAGCTGCTGAAAGGTGCGCCCCCCCTGCCACTCCCGCACCAGCCAGAGGGCGTCACCGTCCTGCACCGGGCTGCCCAGCCGCGGCACCTGGGGGTGGAGCACCCCCTGCAGCCGGCCCCAGCGGGCCAGGGCGGCGGCCTGGTCGATGCTGGGCTCCAGCCGCCGCAGAGCCACCAGGCCATCACCGGCCAGCTGGTCGCGGGCGCGCCAGAGGCTGCCCTGGGCTCCCTGGCTGAGGCATTGATCCAGCCTGTAGCGATCGCCGATCAGCACACCCGGCTGCGCGGAAGGAGCGGAGTCAGGAGGCATCAGCCGGCCGCGGCCAGGGCCCGCTCAGGTTGCCGCAACCCCTTGGTGGTGAGCCACTCCCGGTCATAGAGCCGGGAGCGGTAGCGGTCGCCGCTGTCACACAGCACGGTGACGATCGTGTGGCCTGGGCCGAGGCGGCGGGCCGTCTCCACGGCCGCGGCCACATTGATGCCCACCGACCCCCCCAGGAACAGGCCCTCCTGCCAGAGCAGGCCGTAGATGGTGTCCAGGGCGGCCTGGTCGACGATGCGCACGGCGTCATCCACCGGTGCACCCTCCAGATTGGCGGTGATGCGGCTGTTGCCGATCCCCTCGGTGATCGAGCTGCCCTCGCTGCGCAGCTCGCCGCTGCTGGCCCAGCTGTAGAGGGCGCTGCCCTCGGGATCGGCGAGCACACAGCGCACGGCGGGCTTGCGTTCCTTCAGGTACAGGGCCACGCCGGCGTAGGTGCCGCCCGTGCCGGTGGCCGCCACCCAGGCATCCACGCGGCCTTCGGTCTGCTCCCAGATCTCGGGGCCGGTGGAGCTGTAGTGGGCACGGCGGTTGGCCAGGTTGTCGAACTGATTGGCCCACACCGCCCCGGGGGTTTCGGCGGCGATGCGGCCCGAGAGCTTCACGTAGTTGTTGGGGTCGCGGTAGGGCACGGCGGGCACGGTGCGCACCTCGGCCCCGAGGCTGCGCAGCAGGCCGATCTTCTCGGCCGACTGGGTGTCGGGAATCACGATCAGGGCGCGGTAGCCGCGGGCATTGCAGAGGTGGGTGAGGCCGATGCCGGTGTTGCCCGCCGTGCCCTCCACCACGGTGCCCCCTGGCCGCAGCAGACCCTCCTGCTCAGCCTCCAGCAGGATGCCCAGGGCGGCTCTGTCCTTCACCGAGCCGCCGGGATTCATGAACTCCGCCTTGCCCAGAATCTCGCAGCCCGTGAGCTCACTCAGGGCACGCAGGCGGATCAGGGGGGTGTGGCCCACCGCCCCGACAAAGCCCTGAGTGATCTGCCCCATGCCGTGATCGCCGCGTGGCGGGATCGTAGGCAACCTCCCTAAGGTCGGGCCTGCACCCGGCACTCCCATGACCACAGGCCTGCCGGCCAGGCTCCGTCAGGTGCGTCAGCACAGCCTGGATCTGATCGCACCGCTGCAGCCGGAAGACCTCTGCCTGCAGGGCATGGCCGACGCCAGCCCACCCAAGTGGCACCTGGGCCACACCACCTGGTTCTTCGAGACCTTCGTGCTCCGGCCCCAGCAGGCGGCCGGGGCGGAGCTGGGCTTCACGGCGGCGCCCGAGGCCTGGGGCTTCCTGTTCAACAGCTATTACGACACGATCGGCGAGCGCCATCCGCGGCCCGAGCGGGGACTGCTGAGCCGCCCGCCGATCGAGGCCGTGCTGGCCTGGCGGCGGCAGGTGGATCAGGCCCTGGAGAGGCTGCTGGAGCAGCTCGGGCCCCTGGAGCAGGAGCCAGGCCCGGGCCCGTCATCCAGCAGCCACGCACTGCTGGAACTGGGCCTGCAGCACGAGCAGCAGCACCAGGAACTGCTGCTGATGGACCTCCTGGACGGCTTCAGCCGCAACCCGCTCGAACCCAGCTACGGCGCCGCACCCGAGGAGCGCTTCCGCGCCGGATGGCGCCCGGGCGGCGATGCCGGCCCAGCGCCATCCGGCTGGCTGGAGCACCCCGGCGGGCTGCTGGAGATCGGCCACGAGGGCGCCGGCTTCCACTTCGACAACGAGGCGCCCAGGCATCGCCAGTGGCTTGAGCCCTTCGCCCTCGCCGAGCGGCTGGTGACCAACGGCGCCTACGCGGCCTTCATCGCCGATAGGGGCTACAGCCGAGCGGAGCTGTGGATGAGCGAGGGCTGGGCCCTGGCCAGGGCCGAGGGCTGGCAGGCCCCCCTCTACTGGCGCGACGGCACGGCCGAGCCCTATGCCTTCACCCTGGCGGGCCCGCAGCCGCTGCACCCCGAGGCGCCCGTGCGGCACCTGAGCTGGTTCGAGGCCGACGCCTTTGCCCGCTGGGCCGGGGCCCGCCTGCCCACGGAGGCCGAATGGGAAGCCCTGGCCGGGCGCCTGCCCCAGGCCCATGGCCTGCTCTGGCAGTGGACCGCCAGCCCCTACCGCCCCTATCCGGGCTTCCACGCCGCCCCGGGAGCCGTGGGCGAATACAACGGCAAATTCATGAGCTCCCAGATGGTGCTGCGCGGCAGCTCCTACCTCACGCCGCCGGGCCATGCTCGACCCACCTACCGCAATTTCTTCCCGCCGGGCTGTCGCTGGATGGCCTCCGGCCTGCGGCTGGCCCAGGAC
>NZ_JADEWP010000241.1:0-2966 GCF_015207535.1 Cyanobium sp. LEGE 06143
GAGTACGGGGCACGGGGACCGGGAATCAGGTGAGCTTGCGATCCAGCAGGGGCCGGATCAGGGCGAACAGTCCAGCGGCCAGGAGGGCCAGCACGGCCAGGCAGGTGCCGGCGGTGAGGTCTCCGTACGGAGCCTCGAGCACCACGGCGGTGAGGGAGAAATGGCCGGCGTAGGCGGCGCGGATCGGTTCAATCGCGAAGGTAAGGGGATTCAGGGCCGCAAGCCAGCCCAACCAGGCCGGCATGAAGGAAATCGGTGCCAGGGCGGTGCTGGCGAACAGCAGCGGCAGGTTGGCCACGAAGATCACCGCGATCAGTTCGATGTGACCCGGCAGGGCGAACGCCAGCCCGAGGCTGAGTGCCGTGACGGCGAACACCAGCAGCAGCAGCGTGACCAGCACCAGCAGCAGGCCACCGGCGCCCGGCCAGCCGTAGCCCAGCAGGGCAGCGGCCGCCATGATCGCCAGGCTCTGCACCAGGCTCAGGGCCGTGATGAACAGCACCGAGGCCAGCACGATCGAACTGCGCGCCCGCAGCGGCGCCACCAGGAGCCGATTGAGGAAGCCGAACTCCCGATCGAACATCACCGGCAGCCCGGCGTTGAGGGCGCCGCTGAAGGCGGTGAACACGATCACGCCGGCCCCCAGAAAGCGGCCGTAGCTCATGCCGCCCGGCAGCAGGCCGGCGGGGGCCTTGGCAAACAGAGCCCCGAACAGGATCAGCCAGATCAGGGGCTGCAACACCCCGGCGATCAGGGTGGAGGGGCGGCGCTGCAGCTGTAGGAACAGGCGCTTGGTGAGCGCCAGGGTTTCCTGGCTGATCTCGGCCAGGGCGGAGGCCTCGGGGCCGAGGGGCAACGGCGACGGAGGGCTGACCTGGCTGGACAGCGAGGCGCCGGAAGAAGAAGCAGAAGAAGTGGTGGTCATCACGGATCAGCGCATGCTCTGTTTGCGTTCGGCCTTGGGATCCCGGCTGCCGGCCACAGCCAGCTCCGCATCCATCAATGTGCGGCCCGTGGCCTGGAGGTACACATCATCGAGGCTGGGCCGGCTCTGGGCCAGGGCGAACACCGGCAGCTGGGCCTCGGCCAGCTGATGCCTCAGCTGTTCCACCACCCCCTGGTGCTCCACCACCAGGTTGAGCGAATAGCCCTGAGCGCGGTTCACCACCACCTGACGCACCCCCGGGCAGGCCCTCAACAGCTCCTGCACCTGGCTGGCCTCCGCGGCATCACTGAACTCCCGCACCCGCAGGGTGACGCGATCGCCACCGAGAGCATCCTTGAGCTCCGATGGGGTGCCCTCAGCGATCAGCTGGCCCGCCTCGAGGATCGCCAGGCGGTCGGCCAGGGCATCCACCTCCTCCAGGTAGTGACTGCTCAGCAGGATCGTGGTGCCGCCATCGCGCAGCTGGCGCAGCACGGTCCAGATCGCCGCCCGGCTCTCGATGTCGAGGCCCACAGTGGGCTCATCCAGCACCAGCACCCGCGGGGCATGCAGCAGACCGGAGGCCAGATCGAGCCGGCGGCGCATGCCACCGGAATAGGTGCCGCAGCGCCGGTCGATCCAGTCGCCCATACCCAGGAGATCCACCAGCTCGGCAATGCGGCTGTTCCGCAAGGCCGGCTGCAGGTGGTAGAGGTCGCCCTGGAGCTGCAGCAGCTCGCGGCCGCTCAGAATCTTGTCGATCGCCACCTCCTGGGCCACGTAGCCGAGCAGCCGCCGCACCTGGCGGGGGTCCTGCAGGGCATCCACGCCGGCCACCCGGACGCTGCCCCCGTCTGGGGCCAGCAGGGTGCAGAGGATCCGCAGCGCGGTGGTCTTGCCGGCGCCATTGGGGCCCAGCAAGCCATAGAGCGTGCCCGCCGGCACGTTCAGGCTGAGGCCATCGAGGGCATCCACCCTGGACGTGCCACTGCCGTAGGCCTTGCTCAACCGATCGATTTCGATCACCAGCCCCTCTCTCCCGTGGCCATCAGAGCGGTTGTGCGTCGATCAGCCGCCCAATGTAGGCAGCATCCCCAGCCCGATGGAGAACGGCTCCGCCTGGGGGAGGCGTGCCATCAGCAGCAGCAGGCTCACGCCGAACAGATAGAAGATCGACCAGCGGAACAGGGCCTTGGCGGAGGAAGGGTCGTTGGGATTGCGGCTGAGCTTGCTCACCAGTTGCAGCAGCCTGCCATTGAAGGGCAGCACCAGCAGGCCGTAGAACAGGCCGCCACTGGGCAGCATCCAGGCCCCCAGCAGGCTCAGCGCCACCGTCAGCCAGGCATAGCTGCTGATCGCCCGGGCCGTCACCTGCACGCCTTTGACCACCGGAAGCATGGGGATGCCGACGGAGCGGTAGTCGTCCTTGAGCAGCAGCGCCAGGGCCCAGAAGTGGGCCGGGGTCCACACCATCACCAGTGAGAACAACCACCAGCTGGAGGCACCGAGTTCGCCGCTGGCCGCCGCAGCACCCACCAGGGCTGGGATGGCGCCCGCCACCCCGCCGATCACGATGTTCTGGGGCGTGCGGGGCTTGAGCAGGGCGGTGTACAGGAGCACATAGCTGCACAACCCCAGCAGGGCCAGGCTGGCGGCCAGGGGGTTCACCCCCAGCACCAGCACCGTCACCGAGACCAGGGTGAGCGCCACGGCGAGTCCGAAGGCCTGGCGCTGGGCCAGCCGTCCCGAGGGCAGGGCCCGGCGGCTGGTGCGCTGCATGCGGCCATCCAGTTCCTGCTCCCAGAGGCAGTTGAGCACCCCTGCCGCTGCGGAGGCCAGGGCGCCGCCCAGCAGGGTGCAGAGCACCACGGGAGTGGTGATGCTGGAGCCACTCACGGCCATGCCGGCCAGGGTGGTGGCCAGCAACAGCGGAATCAGCCGGGGCTTGGCCACCTCCAGCCAGGCCGGCAGGCGCACCGAGGGGCGCACCGCAGGGGGCTGGGCCATGGGCAGGGCAGAGAGGCTCACCATGGATCAGCTC
>NZ_JADEWP010000242.1:0-2940 GCF_015207535.1 Cyanobium sp. LEGE 06143
GACTCATGGCGGCGCCCCGGTGGGGCAGGGCCTCTGCGAACCGATCATGCTCCCCGGCTGGCCGGGCCTGCCGCCCCTAGCCTGCGGCCTACCCATCCGCTCCCCATGTGGCTGTTTTCGCGGTGGCCGGAACGGCAGGCCCACCTGGTGCGCTGGCTGCTGCTGCTGGGCTGGCTGGCCCTGATCGCCTCGCTGCTGAGTCCTGCCCTGAGCGACTGGGCCCTGCGGCGGCCGCCCTGCCCTGAGGGCCTGGCCTGCCATGGCCACGGCGGCAACCAGCTGTTCTGGGGCACGGTGGTGCCCAGCGGTCTGCTGATCCTGGCGGCCGGCAGCCATGAGCTCTGGCGCCGCATCTGCCCGCTGGCCTTCGTCTCCCAGTTGTTCCGGGCCCTGGACCGGCAGCGCCGCGTGCCGGGCCGCAACGGCAAGCCCCAGCTGGCCAAGGTGGAGGGCGACTCCTGGCTGGGACGCCACCACCTGAGCCTGCAGTGGAGCCTGCTGATCGCGGGCCTGTGCCTGCGCCTTCTGGCGGTCAACAGCAGCCCCCTGGGCCTGGGCCTGCTGCTGGCTCTCACCGTGGCGGCGGCGGTCGCCGTGGGCTGGGTCTACGCCGGCAAGGCCTGGTGCCAGTACGTCTGCCCGATGGGAGCGGTGCAGCAGGTGGTCACCGGTCCCCGCGGGCCCCTGGCCAGTGCCGCCCACCTCGATGCCAGCCGCCTCACCCAGTCGATGTGCCGCACCGTGGCCGAGGACGGCCGTGAGCGCTCCGCCTGCGTCGCCTGCCAGTCGCCCTGCCTCGACATCGACGCCGAACGCAGCTACTGGGCCGGTCTGGAGGGCAAGCGGGGCCTGCGCTGGGCCTGGCTTTCCTACCCGGGGCTGGTGCTGGCCTTCTTTCTGCTCGCCCGCCAGCAGGGGCCGGAGACGGTTGAGATGCTGCGCAGTGGCCTCTGGGCCTTCGATGCCGATCTGCCCGCCCGCGCCCTCGACCTCTGGCCCCGGGCCGAGGCCGGCTGGGGGGTGCCGCGGCTGCTGGCCATCCCGGCGCTGCTGAGCGCCGCCGGGGCCAGCAGCGTCGCCCTGTTCAGCTGGCTCGAAAGCGGCCTGCGCCAGGGGCTGAGCGGCGACCACAGCCCCGAGCGCGCCCGCGCCATGGCCCGCTCGCGCACCCGGCTGCTGGCCACCTTCCTGGCCGTGAACCTGTTCTTCTGGTTCGCCGACCCCAGCCTCGGGCTGGCGGCGGGCAAGGTGGGCCAGCTGATCCGCTCCCTGGTGCTGATCGCCAGCGCCATCTGGCTGTTCCGCGGCTGGCCCCGCGACGCCGACACCTACCGGCGCGAGAGCACCAGTGCCAGCCTGCGCACCCAGCTCAGGAAACGCTTTCCCGATCTGGAGGCCCATCTCGATGGACGCACCCTCGATGAGCTCACCCCCGGCGAGGTGTTCACCCTGGCCAAGGCGCTGCCCGCCCAGCTCGCCGCCACCAACCAGTCGCTCTACCGCGACGTGCTGGCCGATCTGGTGCGCAGCGGCCGCCTGGAGCGGGCCACCAGCGCCGTGCAGCTCGAGGAGTTGCGCCTGGCCCTGGGCCTGGAGGAGGCCGACCACCACGCCGCCCTGCGCGAACTCACCCTGGAGGACCCGCAGCTGCTGCAGCTCGACGCCCGCCAGCGGGCCAGCCGCAACCTGCGCGAGGAGGCTGCCGCCGAGGCGGTCCACGATCTGCTGCAGGTCGCCGGCCAGCGGGATCTGCGCCCCGGCGCCCTCGATGCCGCCCAGAGCCTGCGGCTGGAGATGATCCGCCAGGATTCCGGTCTCGACGATGGCGCCTGGCAGGCGCTGCTGCTGCGCTTCGGCCCCCGTTCAGCCTTCGCCCAGCGCCAGCTGAGTGCAGGCCTCGAGGAGTTGCGCGGCGAGCTGGCCCGACGCAGCGCCCTGGAGGCCGGAGCTGCCGCCGACGGCCTGCTGAGGCCGCTGTTGCCAGTGATCGATCTGCGCATCGTCGGCCGCCTGCTGCCGCTGCTCCCGCTGCTGGCCGAGTTCCAGGCTGACGATCCCCTGCTGCGCCAGTTCGCTGCCCTGCAGACCCTGTTACCGCCCGGGGTCGTGGGCGAGGTGCATCGCCGCGACCTCACCCTGCTGCCCCACGCTGAGCCGCAGCCCGAATCCACTCCAGAACTCCAGCCCCCCCTGGCGCTGGAGCCGCTGCCGGATCCGCTGGCCGTGCTGGAAGAGCTCTGGAGCGACCCTGATCCCGAGAACGCCTTCTGGGCGCTCTGGCTGCTCGACCAGCGCGACCCCGCCCGCGCCGCGCGGCTGCGGCGCACGCCCCGCGGCGGCCTGCCCAGTTCGGCCCACCTCGAGACCCTCCAGGCCGGCACACCGCCAGCCGAAGCCGAGCTGCTCCACTTGCTGGTGCAGGTGCCCCTGTTCGCGGAGCTGTCGCCTTCGGCCCTGTTCAACGTGGCGGCCTGGGGCCAGCTGCGCGCCTGGCAGGCCGGCGCGGCGATCCTGCGGCCGGGCGAGGAGGCCACCTGGATGGCGATCCTGTTGGAGGGCAGCGCCCGCGTCAGCGGCGAGGACTGGCAGGCGCGGGTGGCGGCGGGGGAGACCCTCGGCGAGATGGCCCTGCTCAGTGGCCGCCCGCGGTCGGCGTCCGTCGCGGCCCTGGAGCCCGTGCGCGCCCTCGTGTTCGATGCCGCCGCCTTCGAGCAGCTGCTGCACCAGTCCTCCRGCTTTGCCCGCAGCCTGCTGCGCCAGCMGWCCNNCSTCSSRTCGWGCNKGYTGNSCSAKCMKGYNCCGGCTGCTCCGCGCCAGCCCGAGATAGCGTCGCGCGACAACGAGGGTGGCTGGTCACGGGCAGGGGGCACGCAGGGGCCTGTCCGCCAGGGCGAAACGGTCTACAACCTCTCGCGCCGTTTCGCCCTGGCGGACAGGCAC
>NZ_JADEWP010000243.1:0-2935 GCF_015207535.1 Cyanobium sp. LEGE 06143
GGTGGGCAAGGGGGTCAAGCGGCAAACGACGAACGGGGCAGGTCCGCCAGAGCGGCCGCGAGGGCGGTGTGGAGTCCATGGGAGCCCCGGAAGGCAAACACCTGGGCCCGTGGCAGACCGACCAAGGCCAGATCGCCCAACAGGTCCAGGATTTTATGGCGCACCGGTTCATCGGCAAACCGGAGCGGCGGGTTGAGCCAGTGATCGCCATCACAGACGAGGGCGTTGTCGAGGGCACCGCCCTGGATCAGGCCGGCCGCCCGCAGCTGCTCCACCTGGGAGAGCAGGCCGAAGGTGCGTGCCGGGGCGATCTCCGCCACGAACGCCGCCGGGGTGAGCTCCAGGCCATAGAGCTGGCGACCGATCGCCGCCTCGCCAAACTCGATGCCGGCCCCCAGCCTCAGGCCTTGAGCTGGCAGGGCCGTGACGAAGCCGGCCCCCTGGTGCAGCGTGAGCGGCGCCTCCAGCTGGGGCGAGGGCGGTGTGCCCTCCACCGGCTCCAGACCGGCTTCAGCGATCGCCTCCACCCAGGGGAGAGCGGAACCATCGAGCAGGGGAACTTCCGGGCCATCCACCAGGATTTCGGCCTGGCTCACGCCGGTGCCGGCCAGGGCGGCCAGCAGGTGCTCCACGGTGGCCAGCTGACGGTCCCCCAGCGCCACCGCCGTGCAGAGGGTGGTGCCATGGACGGCCGCCGGCCCCAGCTGCAGCAGGGGGGCATCCGGCTGGTCCAGCCAGCCCAGCCAGTAGCCCGGTCGCCTGGACGACTGCAGCCTGACCCGGGAGGGGGCGCCGCTGTGCAGACCCACACCCGAGCGCTCCACGGCAGCGCTGAGGGTCCAGGCCCGGGAATAGTCGGCGGGCCAGATCCCCACTAGAACTTCCAGCCCACACCGAGGTTGAAGCGCCAGTTGTCGGTGAAGTTCTCCGTGGCCACCTCCAACCGCAACGGCCCCACGGGGGTGGTGACGATCACGCCGACCCCCGGTGAGAAGCCCTCACCCTCCTTGCCGAGCAGGCCACCAGGGTTGCCGGGGATGTCGCTCTGGGTGCCAAAGGTGGTGCCGGCGTCAAAGAACACCGAGCCGCTGATGATGCTGAACAGGGGGAAGCGGTATTCGACCGTGAACTCGGCATAGCTCTTGCCCACCCCCAGGTCACAGTCGAAGTAGCCCCGCACCGAGTTGCCACCGCCGAGGCAGAAGGCTTCGTAGGGGGGGATGTCATCGCCGATCAGGGTGCCGGCGGACACCTGAAACGCCAGGGCCTGCTTGCAATCACGGGTCTCGCCCGGCTTGGGACGGCAGCCCTTGTAGATCTTCAGCCAGTCCACCGGGATGAAGTGGGTGAAGGTGGTGCGCAGTCGGTTGAAGGTGGGGGAGTCCTCCCCCACCGAGAGGAACTGCTCGGTGCCGATGCTGAAGAAGTTGCCACTGGTGGGATTGCGGGGGTCGTCCAGGGAGCTGAAGGTGGCTCCCACCCTGAAGCTGAGCAACTGGTTTTCCGAGGCGCAGTTGAAGGCCAGGCAGATCACCTGATTGCTGCGCACCCGCACCGGCTGGGGCAGGTCGTCGTCGACGCCGACCACGGCCTGGCTGAACTTCGAGCCCGAGAAGTTCATCGGCGTGACCTCCTGGCCACCAAAGGCCAGGATCAGGTTCCAGGGGGCCCGCTTGAAGGGATCTCCACCGTTGAGGGGGCGGATGAACTGCACGTTGGCCCCGACCCGCTGGATCGCCACGGTGTCGAAATTGGTGCGCACCTCTGCGAACGGCCCGGAGGTGTCCACAGGGCTGTTGGTGACGACGTCGAAATCAGCGCCGTTGAAGTTCTTCAGGTCAAAGGTGGTGTCGTTGTTCTCGCTCTGGAACAACTGGGGCACTTCCCGGCTGAAGAAGATCCGGGCGCGGAAAGAGGTTCGGAAGCGATCACCCTTAATCCAGGGATCGGTGAAGGTGATATCGCCCAGGCCACCGAACTGGCCATAGGAGAAGTTGGTACCCAGATTCCAGGCTCTGCCCAACAGATTGCTCTCCTGGAGCTGGATCTGTCCGAACACGCCCTGAGTCTGGCTGTAGCCGATGCCGCCCGAGATGGAGCCGGTGGACTGCTCCACCATGCCCAGCACGATCACCACCTTGCCGGGTTCGGCGGGCACCGGGCGCAGGGTGACCTTGACATCGCCGAACAGACCTGTGCCGTAGAGGCGGCGGATGTCTTCCTCCAGCTGGCGGCGGTTGAAGACATCTCCATTCTTCATGGAGATCTCGCGGCTCACCACCCAGGGCTTACTCTTGCCGCGGATCGGCTCACCGTTTTCGTTGGTGGCCGAACCCTCCTTATCCAGGAACTGGACTTCCACCCCCTCCACGGTGCCTTCCCGCACCAGCAGTTCCACCGTGCCGTCGGGGCTCACCCGGGTGGGGCCGGTGACCCTTGCCAGCGAATAACCCTGATCGGCATACCACCTCTGCAGATCCTGCATGCGGGACTGCATGGCGTTCAGGTTGAGGGTCTTGCCGAAGTCGGCGGCAAAGGTGTCGCTGACGACCTGCTCCGGCAGCTTCAGATCCGTGGGCTCCAGCTCCACGGCCTGAAGCACGGGATTGGGCACCACCGAGACGATCAGCCTCACCCCCAGGGGCCCATCCTGGGGCTGAATGCGCACATCGGAAAACCAGCCCGTGGCATAGATGGCCGAGAGGTCGGTCTGCAGTTCACTGCGGGTGACCCGGGTGCCGGGGGTGACCGCCATGGCGGCATAGGCGGCCAGCTCAAGGCGCTCGCTCTCGGGATGCCCTTCGAGGCCCTCCACCACGATCTCAGCGATCTGAACCCGCGGCTCCTCAGGAACATCGGACTGCTCAGGCACGCCGAAGGCGTCAGCGGGGGCCGGGCTTTCCTGGGCTGGGGCCGGTGCCGCCCCCTCTGGTGC
>NZ_JADEWP010000244.1:0-2904 GCF_015207535.1 Cyanobium sp. LEGE 06143
GGTCGATGGGATGGCTGAGTACTTGTGGGCGGCCAGCGCCGCCGCCGAGCGCCTGGTTCCTGGCCTGGCCTGGCCAGAGCCCCCCCACCCASMCTTTGCCCGCCTGCGCCCCCTGATTCACAAGGGCTGGGAGATGGTGCTGATGGCCGCGGAGCTGTCGCGCCCAGACCTCGACCTCGAGGGTCTCGTGGCCGGCTACAGGGAGGCCGTGCCCCAGGCCCTGGCCCGGTGGGGCTGGAGCGAAGCGCAGCTTCAGGGAGTGCTGGAGCAGGTGCGGACCGAGGCGATCGCCACCGACCCCGCAGCCTGGCTGGCGCTGCATCGCTTCTACCCCAACGTGGTGGAGCGTGTGCGGCAGCTGGAAGCTGAAGGCAGCTCCTGGGCCGTGCTCACCACCAAGGGCGCCGCCTTCGCCCGCGAGATCCTCCGCGGCGCGGGGCTGGAGCCCCAGGCGCTCTATGGCCATGACCAGGGCAGCAAGCCTGAGGTGCTGCGCCGCATGCAGGCCGATCACCCCCGGCTCTGGTTCGTCGAAGACCGACGCCCCACCCTCGAGCGGGTGGCCGCTGACCCTGAACTCAACGCGGTGCGCTGCTTCCTGGTGAGCTGGGGTTATCTCGGCCCCCGGGACGCCCTGGGGCTCCCGGCCCGGATTTACTGGCTCACGCCGGAGCGGTTCGCGGCCCCCCTGGCAACCTGGCCCTGACCCGGTAGAGTACGTCCGTACTAGGCGCGATTGAGACGCCGGCCTTTGCGGGTGGTACTGACAATCCAGTGGTCGCAGGATGGCTCCGCGGCCCGTTCCATCGTTGATCCGATTCCATGCCTGCTGATTCCAAGGCCGCTTCCTACGTCTCTGCCGCTGCCTCCTCCGGTGGTGCGGCGTCCCCTGCCGATGCCCGGGCCGCCGCGGAGCGAGACAAGGCCCTCGGCCTGGTGCTCAACCAGATCGAGCGCAATTTCGGCAAGGGCTCGATCATGCGGCTGGGGGACGCCTCCCGCATGCGGGTGGAGACCATCTCCACCGGGGCCTTGACCCTGGACCTGGCCCTCGGCGGCGGCTACCCCAAGGGCCGGGTGGTGGAGGTGTATGGGCCCGAGAGCTCCGGCAAGACCACCCTGACCCTCCATGCCATTGCCGAGGTTCAGAAGCGCGGAGGGGTGGCTGCCTTCGTGGATGCGGAACACGCCCTCGATCCGGTCTACGCGGCTTCGCTTGGCGTCGATATCGAGAATCTGCTGGTGTCGCAGCCGGACACCGGCGAGATGGCCCTGGAGATCGTCGACCAGCTGGTGCGCTCCGCCGCCGTGGACATCGTGGTGGTCGATTCCGTGGCGGCCCTCACCCCCAGGGCTGAGATTGAGGGTGAGATGGGTGATCTGGCCGTGGGCAGCCAGGCCAGGCTGATGAGCCAGGCGATGCGCAAGATCACCGGCAACATCGGCAAGTCCGGCTGCACGGTGATCTTCCTGAACCAGCTGCGCCAGAAGATCGGCGTCACCTATGGCAGCCCGGAAACCACCACCGGTGGCAATGCGCTCAAGTTCTATGCCTCGGTGCGTCTCGACATCCGCCGCATCCAGACCCTCAAGCGCGGCACCGAGGAGTACGGCATCCGGGCCAAGGTGAAGGTGGCCAAAAACAAGGTGGCCCCGCCGTTCCGGATCGCCGAGTTCGACATCCTCTTCGGCCGCGGCATCAGCACCCTCGGTTGCCTGCTGGACCTGGCCGAGGAAACCGCCGTGGTGATCCGCAAGGGCGCCTGGTACAGCTACGAGGGCGACAACATCGGCCAGGGGCGCGACAACACGATCAGCTGGCTGGAGCAGAACCCCGACCAGGCCGTGGAGATCGAACAACGCACCCGTCAGAAGCTCAAGGAAGGCTCGGAGGTGACGGCCAACTCGCTCAAGCCCCTGGCTGCCGCCGCCAAAGCAGCTGTCGTGGCTCAGCCCGTGGGTGCTGAGGACGGCTCTGGAACCCCAGCAGCAGGGAAGCTGCCGGTGGCCGGATGACCGGCCGGATGACGGACCGGATGACCGAGGGGACGCTTCAGATCAGGGCCGGCGGCTCGCCCTGCTGAGCGCCGGCCAGCAGGGCGGCTTCGGTGGCGGGGCCGTTCTGCAGCATCTGGGCGACCCGCTGCAGTTCCTGGATGGCCTCGGCGCCTTCCAGCTTGACCAGCTCGTGGCCGTTGCGGGATTCAATCCAGCTGATGCCGAAATCGGACACCAGGAATCGCACCATGTGATTGGTGCCGAGGTTGGCGACGAAAGACGCGCCATGGCCATCGCGGCCGTCTCCGCAGCTGTAGCAGGTGGCGGCCATGCCGCGGCTCTGCAGGCTTGAGGCCAGGGCCTGCAGGCTCATCACCAGATCTTGAACAACGGAGCGGTACTGCTCCGCGAGCCGGGGAAACATGGCGCCATCACAGTGTGGGCCAACCCTAAGCTTTTCTTCCAATTCGCGTGGGTATGAATGCTCACCTCCTGACGAGCATCCCGGCACACGCCGTCTCAGCTGTCGGCCAGGGCCCACCAGCCCAGGCCAGGGCCGATGAAGCGCACCGTGAGCCAGAACAGCACCAGGGCGCCGATCCCCACCCAGGCCCCCCGGGTGGTGAGGGAGACAAAGCGATTGGCCTGGTTGCGGGTGAGGGGCAGCCAGGGGGCCAGGCGTGGCGACGTGTCGGGCGCAGCCGTGCGCTTCGGGGTCCTCGGGGGCAGTCCCTGACTCTCGCGGCGGCGGGCCTCGCCCATGGGTGCAGCTCCTGGTGGTTGACGCGCCCGATCAGGCTACGGCCAGAACTAGTGGGGCAGGAGGCGGCTCAGGTTCACCCAGGGCTCCAGGGCACGCAGCACCTGACGCCCCCAGCTCCGCCCCCTGAGGCGGCCGTCCAGCAC
>NZ_JADEWP010000245.1:0-2895 GCF_015207535.1 Cyanobium sp. LEGE 06143
GACTGGGGCTGGGCAGGAGCGGGAAAGCGGCCGGCTGCGGGCTGGTCGCCATCCTTTGTGCCGGAGGTTGGTGAAGCAATCTTACGCCTTGGTCCCTGGATCCATCACCTGTCTCAGTGCCTGTCAGCACTGGGTTTCAGCCCGAACTAGCCGCTGCATCATGGGAGAATCGGCTCGTCCGGCCGCAGGGGTGGCATTGGCCAGCGTTCAGATTCAGATCGAAGGCCCGGTGCTGCTCCTGATGGGCCCGATCGGTCTGTTCTTCTCGCGCCTCTGGCGGTATCTGCACGACTGCGGTGTGCCGGTTTACAAGATTTCCTATCCGCTGCACGAATTCGGATTTCCTCGGCAGGCCAGGATTCCGTTTTCAGGTTCCATGGAGGAATGGCCAGCATTCCTGCGGGAGGTGATCCAGGAAAAAGGGATCCGCCACCTGTTCATGTATGGCGACTTCATTGATCCGCATCGCCTGGCCATTGAAGTGGCCCAAAGCCTGAACGTTGATGCCTATGTGTTTGAGCTGGGTTACGTCAGGCCGAACTATGTCACTCTGGAGCGTGATCGCGTCAACTGCCGCTCCAATCTCAACCAGCCGGTGAGCTTCTATGAGGCCCTGCCAGCGGTGGCCCATCTGCCCCAGGCACGCCTGGATCCTGGTTGGCGCTGGCGCAAAATCTGGAAAGCACCCACCTTCATCCAGCACGCCTTCACGCGCTACAGGATCATTGAAGGGGAGCACAAGCTGCAGCCCTCGCCAGCCTTTCTCTGGTGCCAGGTGCGGGGCTCCGTACGCTACTGGATGTATCGGCTGCAGGAACGCAAGCTCAAGCACCTGTTGGTCGAAAACCTGTCGTTCTTCCTGGCGATTCTTCAGGTCTCCAGTGACTCCCAGATCACCACAGGGTCAGGATTCCGTGGCATGCACGATTTCATTGAAACGGTGATCGTGTCATTTGCAGCCCATGCCCATCCCTCAGATCATCTGGCTTTTAAGCACCATCCCCGCGATCGTGGTTACAACAACTATAAGTCTTTGATTCGCCTGTTGGCAGAACGCGAAGGAGTTTCCGGTCGGGTTCATTACTTCCACGATGGTCCCCTCAGCGCCTTCATCCGCACCTGTCGCGGCGTGGTCACCGTGAACAGCACGGTGGGGCTTCAGGCTCTTTTTCATGCGGCAGCCACCAAAGTGATGGGGCAGACGTTTTATAACCTGCCGGGCCTGACGGATCAACAGCCATTGGATGGGTTCTGGGCCGCGCCCCAAACCAGCAGTCGGCCTTTGTTTTACCGCTTCTACAACCACCTTGTCACCACCACCCAGATCAACGGTAACTTTGATGGTGAATTCCCTTTCCGCGAGACCTTGCCGGTAGCCCTTTCGGCGCGCTCCAGTCCAGCGCAGCTGGGGCGGGCTCAGGCCACCAGCCTGGGCTGGGTGGTGCCGCTGCGGGTGATCTATCGCCTGTTCTGCTTCGGGGCCATGTATGTGGCCTATGCCTTGGAGCTGATCGCTCTCACCCTGCGGCTGCGGCGACTGGCCCGACATTTGCTCACCGCGGTCGCCCGCTTCGGCCTGCGCGCCGTGGGCATCGATGTGATTGTGGACGACAGCCTGTTGCTACAGGATGATCAGTGCCGACGCATCCATATCTGGAATCACAACAGCCCCTTTGATGTGTTCGCCATCCAGGGCTATCTGCAGATTCCCGCGGTCACCACCTCCGGGTTGCATCTGAACCGGTTGCTGCCGTTCTTTGATCGTTCCGCCACCAATGCCGGCCATGTGCTCCTGGATCATCGTCAACCCGATCAGCGACGCAGCACGCTCTGGAAGTCGTCGCAGGTGCTGGAGCGCCACGGCCAGTTGATGATTGCGCCCAACGGTTCCCTGAAGACGTCGATCCTGCAGCGCGCTTCCGCCAGTGCCTATCTGCTGGCCCGCCGCCATCGGGCCACGGTGGTGCCCTGGTGGTTTGAGTACAGAGGGCTGGAGGGCATCGAGGCTGGGGCGCTCTACAGACCACTGCGCCTGCTGGCCCAGCGACTCACGGCCCCACGGGTTGTGCTCCACTGTCGCCAGGGTCGTCCCGAGGATCTCGGGTTGCCGGTTGAGGAGAACCATCGGGAGGGTTTCTCCCGCCGCGTGATGGCTTACTACTCCCAGGATGCGGCCGGCTGGGCCGAGCGCCATCACCATCGGGCCAGCTGATCAGGCCCCCTGCAGCACCAGGGAAATGTTGTGCCCACCAAAGCCAAACGCATTTTTGAGCACATAGCGTTGCTGAACCGGCTGGGTGAGCCGGGTGGGTTTCCCCTTGACCAGGTGGAGCTGAACGGCGGGATCCTGGGGCTGACTGTTGGCGCTCACAGGAACCTGCCCGCTGGCCAGGGACCTGATGGCCATGATGGTTTCCACCGCGCCGGCCCCGCCGAGCATGTGGCCGAACTGTCCTTTCGGTGCCGTCACCGCTAGGGCCGCGTTGGCTTCTCCCAGAAGCCCACCGATCGCCTGGGCTTCCGCCAGATCACCCATGGCGGTACCCGTGGCATGGGCCTGGATGAAACTCAGATCGGCCACGGCCAGACCGCTGCGCTGCAGGGCCTGCTGCATGGCGGCCCGGGCCTGGGTGCCATGGGGTTCGGGCGACACCATGTGATGGGCATCGGCGGTGCTTCCCGCATCCAGCAGGTACGCCTCACAGCGGGCGCCGCGGGCGTTGGCATCGGCCTCGCGCTCCAGAACCAGAATGCCGGCCCCCTCAGCGATCACGAAGCCATCCCGATCCAGGCCATAGGGGCTGGAGGCCAGCTCCGGAGTGCGGTTCCGGGTGGAGAGGGCGCGCATGGCACTGAAGCCCGCCAGGCCCAGTTGGTTCACGGGGGCCTCCGACC
>NZ_JADEWP010000247.1:0-2887 GCF_015207535.1 Cyanobium sp. LEGE 06143
GCCGTAGCCGCCGCGCCCGCCACCGCCGCCCTCCCGGGGGGTGGCCTTGTTGACCCGGATCATCCGCCCCATCCACTCCACGTTCTGGAGATCGTCGATGGCCTTCTGCTCATCGTCTTCGCTGGCGAGTTCCACAAAGGCGAAGCCGCGCTTGCGCCCGGTTTCTCGATCGAGCGGCAGGCTGCACTGACGCACCTCCCCGTACTGGCCGAAGAGATCGAGCAGGTCCTCGCGTTCAGCCTGGAAAGAGAGGTTGCCAACGTAAATGGTCATGAATGAAGCAGAACCTGGAACGAAGTCCTGTGAACGGAGAGAATGAGTGCTGGCCCCGTCGTGGCGAACCGGCGCAGCACCATTGCGGTGCCAACAGGAATGGAACCCAATTTAGGGGGCGAAGCCAGCTCACAAGCCTCTGCTGTCCGGCAGAAGGTATCCCTGGCCACCCGTCGCTGACGGGGACGGCGGCGGCCGGGGCCAGCGTAAAGAAGCCTGAAGCAGTTCCCGAAAAGACTCTGAAGAAGCTGCGCTGCTCCCGATTGCTGGGGCATTGTCAGCAAATCGTGATCTGATCAGGTGGATGCATGACGGCCCCCGTTGCTTGGAGCCTGGCCTGGAGCGAAGACGGCGAGCTGGCACCCCAGGATCGCTTTGATCTGCTTCAGAGCCTGGTGCAGACCGAGAGCCAGGACGTGCAGCCCTCCCTGATCGCGGCTGTGGAGGTCATGGAGCTGACCGAGGTCAGCGGCAGCCACTGCACCAGTGTCACCAGGCTCTGGGCCTGAGCCCAGGGGCTGGACTCAGCCCCGGAAGCGGGAGATCTGCAGGGGTTTGTTGAGCACCCGCAGCTCCCGCAGGCTCGCGAAGATGTCTTCGGGCATGCCCTTCGGCAGATCAATGATGCTGTGGGCATCGAAGATCTGAATCCGGCCGATCGCCTTGCCCTGCAGACCGGTCTCGTTGGCGATCGCGCCCACCAGGTTGCCCGGCTTGATGCGGTCGCGCCAGCCGAGTTCCACCCGGAAGCGGTCCATGTCGGCTTCCGGTGCCCCCAGGGAGCGCTCGGGGCGTCCGCCGCGACGCAGCTCTCGGCCACCGTCGCGACCCCCATCGCGGAAGTCGCGACCCCCGTCGCGGCCGTCGCGACGGGCCGGGCCCTGGGGCCGCACCTGGGTGAAGTCGTCGTTGCCCTGCAGCAGCAGGGGTTTGCCCGCCAGACCCAGCTCCAGGGCGGCCAGGGCCAGCTGGTCCGGGCTGCAGCCCTGCTCCTGAGCCACCCGCTGCAGGATCTCGCCCAGCAGGGCCCGTTCGTCGGCGCTGACGGCGCTCTGCTGCAGGGCGCCGGTGAGGCGCTGGCGCAGGCGATCGAGACGGCTCTGGTTGATCGTGGCGTTGTTGGGCACCTCCATGGGCTCGATCGGCTTGCCCACCGCCCGCTCCAGTCCACCCAGGAAGCGCCGCTCCCGGGGGGTGAGGAAGAGGATCGCGTCGCCCTTGCGGCCCGCCCGGCCGGTGCGGCCGATGCGGTGCACGTAGGCCTCGCCGTCAAAGGGGATGTCGTAGTTGATCACCAGGGCGATCCGCTCCACGTCCAGGCCTCGAGCGGCCACGTCGGTGGCCACGAGCACGTTCACCTGGCCGGTCTTGAGCCGCTCGATCGTGCGCTCCCGCTGGGCCTGGGGCACGTCGCCGTTGAGCACGGCCACGTCGTAGCCGTGGGCCTCCAGCGATTCGGCCACGTTGAGGGTGATCGCCTTGGTGCGGGCGAAAATGATCACCCCCTCGCTGGTCTCGCTCTCGAGCACCCGCTCCAGGGCGGCGAGCTTGAGCGGGGCCTGAACGGTGAGGTAACGCTGACGGATCCGACTCGCGTCGGCGGCCCGCGTCTTGATCGTGATTTCGGCGGGGCTGTTCAGATACTGCTGCGAGATCCGGCGGATCTCGGCGGGCATGGTGGCCGAGAAGAGCACCACCTGGCGCTGTTCTGGCAGCTGGCCCAGCACCCACTCCACGTCGTCGATGAAGCCCATGCGCAGCATTTCATCTGCCTCGTCGAGCACCAGGGCCCGCAGTTCCGAGAGGTCCAGGGTTCCTTGGCGCATGTGGTCCATCACCCGGCCGGGGGTGCCCACCACGATCTGGGCACCGCGGCGCAGATGGTGGATCTGGTCGCGGAAGTCGGCGCCGCCATAGACGGCCACCGTGCGCACCTGGGGCAGATGGGAGGCGTAGCTGCTGAAGGACTCAGCCACCTGGATGGCCAGTTCCCGGGTGGGCGCCAGCACCAGCACCTGGGGCTTGCGCTGCTCGGGGTCCAGGCCGGCCAGCATCGGCAGGGCGAAGGCCGCCGTCTTGCCGGTGCCGGTCTGGGCCTGGCCCACCAGGTCGCGCCCCAGCATCAGTTCGGGGATCGCCGCCGACTGAATCGGCGAGGGCTCGCTGTAGCCAACGGCCTCCAGGGCCTGCAGCAACTCCGGGCCGAAGCCGAAGTGGGCGAAGCCACTGGCCGGACCCGGCTCGTCGCCGCCGGCGGTCTCTGGGCTGTGGCCGGTGCTGCCAGCCGTGGAGGTCGCTGTCGCAGCAGTGTCTGCAGCACCACTCCCCTGAGTGGTCAGCTCCCGAACAGCAGCCGTCTCGTGGGCGGCTGACTGGAGGCCAGGAGTCGACGTCTGGGTGGGCTCGGTCTGGGTCGGTTCGGTCTGGGTGGGCACCGCCGTGCCGGACACGTTCTCGCTGGGAATGATCGGAGCTGCAGCTGCGGCGTCAGGGGCCGGCTCGAGGGAGCCGCTGGCCTCTGCCGAGGGGTCTGCCGCTGTGGCCGCAGGGGCCGTCGTGTCGTCGATCTGGACGCTCTGGGGAGTGAGGGAAATGGTGTCGCTGGGGGTGGTGG
>NZ_JADEWP010000248.1:0-2870 GCF_015207535.1 Cyanobium sp. LEGE 06143
CCGCCGAAGCGGCCGAAGCGGCCCGCCTGGTCAGGGCGCACGGCAGGCACCAGGGAGGGCGCCGGGGCTGGGGGGACGGTGCTGGTCACGCTGGGGCCACCGGGACGGATCGGTGGCCCCAGCGTAGGCAGGAAGGCAGACCGAACCAGCTCCGGCTGCGGGAGGATGGCATCATCGGCCCCAGTGCCGCACTGCAGCGATCCAGCCGGAGGAGGCGATGGGCAGCAAAGGCAGCTGGCAGGAGTTTGAGAGCCTCGAGCGGCCGGCCAGCCTGGAGCGCCCGACCGCAGCCCCCACCCCCAGGGCTCAGCAGCGGGTGCGGGTGCAGCGCACCAAGGCCGGCAAGGGCGGCAAGCTGGTGACCGCCATCAGCGGGCTGGAGGCACCGGAGGCCGAACTCAAGGCCCTGCTGAAGCAGCTCAAGGCCGCCGCAGGCACCGGAGGCAGCGCCAAATGCGGCGTGATCGAACTGCAGGGCGACCAGGTGGCCACGGCCCTGGCGGCCCTGGCGGSGGCCGGCTACCGGCCCAAGCAGGCAGGGGGCTAGCTCMGGGAGCTCCGGGGGTCGGCTGCGCTAGGCCAGCTTGGTTTCGACCAGGTGGGTGGAGGACAGCCAGGCCCCGCGGGCGTCGTAGCGGCGGATCAGGCGCTGACGCTGCGTGGGAGAGGACAGCCAGCCCGCCTCGACCTCAAAAGCCTGACGATGGCTCACCTGCAGCGGCACCCGACTGCAGCCGCCATCGGGCAGGAGATGGAGGCGCTGGGGCAGCGGCGCCTCGATGGCCACCACGCTGCCCTGAAGGGTGCCATCGAGGCTGCTCAACTCGCCGCCGAGATCCATGCTGAAGCGCAGGCCATCACCAGGCAGGCGCTCGATCCGGCTGGTGCAGGGCACCGTGCTGGGAACCGGCCAGTCGGCTTCCACCGTGGCGGCCTGGCCCTGCCAGGTGCCGATCAGATGCTCCGGGCTGAGCGGTGGGAGCTCGCCGGCGTTGCTGCCGGCCCGGGTCTCCCGGATCAGCACCAGCGACTCGAAGACCCCTGTCTGGCCATGCAGCTGCACCAGCCGCCAGCGGCGATCCGGGCCCACGAAGCCGAACTCGGCGCCGGAGCGGGTCGCCGGGGCGATCTGCAGCGAGCCCTTCGAAAAGCTGCCGTTGTCGAAGAAGGTCACCTGCTTGCCCAGGGAGCGGTACTCCTGCTGGTGGTCGGAGCTGGGAGGCCCGCTGGTGTCGCCGCCTGCGAAGCGGCGCAGGCGGAACTGCACGCAGGTCCCGCCTTCATGGCTCTCGAGGCTCAGGATCGAGGCGGTGGAGCGCAGCAACGCCCCATGGGCGTCGAGGTCGGCGAAGCTGCCGTGCCACTCGCCAAGGTTCTGGAGAAAGTTCTGCCACTGGGTGCCCATGGCTGCGGCCACTGGCGGCCCAAAGGGCGGGATGCTAACGATGTGGTCCATTCGAAGTCCTAGAGCGGCGCCACCGATGGCCAGGGTCCAGCACCTGCGGCGAAAGCACGGCCTGCTCACAGCCCAGGAGAGCCAGCGCTGGTGGCGCCACTGGCGCGAGCCCTATCTGCTGGCGCTCTCGCTCTCCTGGCCCCTGTTTCTGGGCCTGCTGGCCCTGGTGTACCTGGCGATCAACCTGCTGTTCGCCAGCCTCTACCTCGCCGACCCGGCTGGCCTGGCCGGGACGGCCGCAGGCCGCGCCAGCTTTGCGGAGTCCTTCTTCTTCAGCGTGCAGACCCTGGGCTCGATCGGCTACGGCGCCCTCCATCCAGTGAGCCTTTACGTGAACCTGCTGGTGGTGGCGGAATCCTTCAGCGGCCTGCTGTTCATCGCTCTCAGCACCGGCCTGGTGTTTGCCCGCTTCTCGCGCAGCAGCGCCCGCATCCGCTTTTCGAAGCTGGCCGTGGTGCACCGCTACAACGGCCTCCCCACCCTGAGCTTTCGGCTGGCCAACGAGCGTGGCAACAACATTCTCGAGGCGCGGGTGCGGGCCTACCTGTCGCTGGATGAGATCAGCCATGAAGGTCACCACATGCGGCGATTGCTGCCGCTGCCGCTGGAGCGCGACCAGGGCATCGCCTTCCTGCTGGTGTGGACAGCGCAGCACCGCATCGATGCCAGCAGTCCCCTGCACGGGCTGAGTGTGGAGGCACTGGAACGGCTCAATGCCGAACTGGTGGTGTCCTTCAGCGGTGTCGATGAAACCATCGAAAGGCCGATTCACAGCCGCTGCAGCTGGCCGATGAGCCGGATCGGCTTCGGCCTCTGCTTCCTGGACATGGTGGAGGTGGAGCAGGTGAAGGATGGGGACGACCGACACCGCATCGACTGGTCGGCCTTTGATCGCACCCGGAACTGCCCCCTGAAGCCAGCGGCGAGCCTCAGGTCCTGAAGGGCCTCACTGGGCCAGCGGCGACCAGGCCATGGTGGCGTTGAACTGTTCGCACCAGATGATCAGAGAGCCGTAATCGGCCAGATCAAAGCCAGCAGGCAGTTCATAGGTCTGGGCTCCGGAGGCAGCGCGCAGTGGGGCGATCACCGTGTAGGTGCCCTCCTGGAGCGGGTAGGCCGGCGGCTTGCTGTCCGCCAGCGGATCGGCATCACGGCCGAAGGTGACCTTGAGATCAGGAGCTGACGTACTGGTGCTGAAGTCGTCGCTGAGCATCAGCAGGGTGCGCTGGCCCTCCCGGCGGATGGTGAAACCGCCCTCCACCGGCTTTTCCGCCTCGCGGAACGATCCGCTGTGGAGCTGCTTGGCGGCTTTGTCGGCCATGGCCACCACGGAGGCAGCCTCGGGAGTGGCRGCCTCCKTCTGGGAGGCKGTGGCGYAGCCGGTTCCAGCCATCGCCAGGGCGAGGKTGAGGGT
>NZ_JADEWP010000011.1:0-26424 GCF_015207535.1 Cyanobium sp. LEGE 06143
TCGGTACTGCTCTCCCACATCGGGCCCCTGGCGGTTCACCTCGGTGGGGTCGTGGGCCACGGCGAAGAACACCTTCAGCAGTTCCCCGTAGCTCACCTGGCCCGGGTCGTAGGTGATGCGGATGCCCTCCGCATGGCCGGTGGTGCCCTGGCTCACCTCGGCGTAGCGGGCCGTGGCGCCGGAGCCGCCGGCATAGCCGGTCTCGACGCTGTGGACCCCCCGCACCTCTTCAAAGATCGCCTCCATGCCCCAGAAACAGCCCCCCGCCAGCACGGCTGTCTGGTCGGGGCCGGGGCGACGGCCCGGATCCAGGGCCGGATCGGGCAGGGCGGCGGCGCTGGCGGCACCGGGGCGCAGGGGCAGCTGGCCTAGCATCAGCAGCGGCAGCACCAGCAGCCCAGCCAGGCCGGCGCCGAGTGAGGCCAGAAGTGGCCATCCCATCTTGAGCCGGGGCATGGTGATCCCTGAATCCTGTCTCTGGTCTACAGCCGGAATCGCGTGGCGGATTGGCGGCAGGCACCGGCTGTCTCAGCCCAGCTCCAGGCAGGCCAGGCCGTAGACGTCGCCCAGTCCCACCCGCGGTGGCTCCCCCCGGTACATGCGCAGCACGGTGCTCAGGGGTTGGAAGCCGAGCCGCCGCATCAGCGGATCCCCGTGGGGATTGGCGCCCGGCACATCGATCAGCACCACGCCGGGGTGACGGGCCAGCATGCCGAGCAGCAGCCGTTCGGCCAGCGCCGGGCTGTCGGCCAGCAGGGGGCCGATGCGCCAGCCCGTTCCCCGCCGCAGCAGGCAGGGCCGGATCCGGCCGAAGCCGTGGCACTGGCCCTGCCGGTCGATCAGGGCCAGCACGCTGCCGGCCTCCTGGCCCAGCCAGTCGGCCAGAAAGTGGGGGCGTGGGCTCGGTTCGCGCAGGGCGTCGTAGGCCTGCACGGCCCGCCGCGGCAACCGCTTCCCCTGCACCAGGTCGAGGCCGTCGTGGGGATCGATCGGGCGCTCGTCTCCCGTCGCCATCACCTGCCAGCGCCGGGTGGGGGAGGCCGGCCGGAAGCCCCAGCCGCGGTAGTCCTCCACCCGCTCGGGCGCCGCCTCCAGGCCGATGCAGGGCAGGGCAGCCAGGTGGGCCATGGCGGTGCGCCACAGGTCGAGGCCGTGGCCCCGGCTCCGCTGGGCCGGATCCACCAGAAACAGCCCGATGAAGCCGTAGCTGGCGTTGTAGCGCACGCCGGCGATGCAGCCGATCGGCCGCTGGTCGAGCTCCTTCACCCACAGTCCCTGGCGGTCGGTGTGGCGGAAGCTGGCCACATCTCCTTGGCCGGGACAAAATCCCTCCTCGCGGGCCCAGGCCACCACCTGGGGAATGTCCCGGGGAGCCAGCGGCCGGATCAGGCCTGGAGCCCTGACGCTGCCGCCATCAGCTTGGCGCTCGATCATGCCTCGCCCATCGCAGGCCTGCCCGGGCTCTCCAGCCTGCTCCCAGCCGCCACCATGGCGGCAGTGTCGGCCAAGCCCCCCATGCTGAGCGGCTCCTCCCGCGCCATCGAGATCGTCAAGGTGGTGTCCCAGCACCAGTGGGACTATCTGCTCGGTCTGCTGAGCGCCCAACTCGGGACCGCCGCTAACACCCAGCCGAGCCTGCCGGCTCCGGAGGTGCTCTGCCGCATGCTCACCGAGCTGGGGCCCGTGTTCGTGAAGGTCGGCCAGCTGCTCAGCACCCGCCCGGACCTGCTGCCAGACCCCTATGTGCGGGCCCTGGCGCGGTTGCAGAGTTCCGTGCCCCCGGCCCCCTGGAGCGAGGTGGAGCAGCGCCTGCTGGAGCAGTGGCAACGGCCGCCCAGTGAGGTGTTCGCCAGCTTTGCCACCACCCCGTTGGCGGCGGGCAGCATCGGCCAGGTGCACCGGGCTGAGCTGGCCGATGGCCGCTCCGTGGCCGTGAAGGTGTTGCGGCCCGGCATCGAGCGCCAGGTGGAGGAAGACGGCCAGCTGCTGCGCCAGATCGCCGCCCTCGCCGCCCAGACGCCGCTGGGGTCGAGCTACGACCTGCCGGGCCTGGCGGAGCAACTGGTGGCCTCCCTCGAGGGCGAGATCGACTTCCGCCGCGAGGCGGGCAACACCGAACGACTGGCGGACGTGCTGAAGCGCTCCAGCTTCGTGGGGGATGGCCGGCTGCGGGTGCCGGGGCTGTTCCGGGAGTTCAGCGGCCCGGCGGTGCTGGTGCTGGAGTGGCTGACGGGAGACCCGATCCTCAGCCAGGAGGCGCGCTCTGCCCTGGAACAGCGCGCCGGGGGTGTCGAGGCCGCCACCGATGCCCTGCTCGGGGCCTTCGTGGAACAGTTCTTCGTGGAGGGTTTCTTCGACGCCGATCCCCATCCGGGCAACCTGATGGTGGCCAGCGACGGCACGATCACGATCCTGGATCTGGGCATGGTGGGCAGCTTCGACCCCCGCACCCGCACCCTGGTGCTGGATCTGGTGCTGGCCCTGCTCAACGAGGATCCGGCCCGCGCCACCGATCTGCTGGTGCAGCTGGCGCCGCCCAAGGCCAGCACCGCGGACCGGCGCGGCCTGCGGCGGCAGCTCGACCAGCTGATCCGCGCCAACTTCGCCAAGCCGTTGCAGCAGCTCAACTTTGCCCACTTCCTGGCCGATCTGCTGCAGATCGCCAGCAACTCGGGCCTGCAGGTGCCCGGCAACCTCGGCCTGTTCGTGAAGGCCATCACCAACCTGGAGGGGGTAGGGCGGGCGCTGACGCCGGAGTTCAACTTCAGCGAGGCGATGAAACCTCTGGTGAGCCGGCTGATGGCGCGAGCCCTGCTGCTGCCCCAGCAGCGGGTGATGCAGTTCGGCCTCGATCTGCGCAGCCTCCTGCTCGAATCCCCGCGCCAGCTCAGCGGCCTGCTGCAGCGCTTCAGCGGCGATGAGCTGGTGTTTGCCTTCCAGCTGCAGGGCCTGGATCGGCTGCTGGCCAACCTCGACGTGCTGTCGCGCCGCATTGCCCTGGCGATCCTGGTGGCCGCTCTGTTGATGAGTGCCACGGTGATGGCCACCCAGTCGGAACTGCAGGTGCTGCGCCAGCTGAGCCAGGGGTTGTTCGTGGCCGCCAACGTACTGGGGGTGTGGCTGGTGGTCTCGCTGATGCGCTCCGGCCGCCGCTGAAGCGCTGCTGCTGAGCCGGCTCGCGGCCCTTAGGGTCGCCAGGGTCGCGACAGCTGTTGTGTTGAACATCCCCGGCCGCGCCGCCTCCCTGCTCTGTCGTGCGTTGGTCGGGGCCGCGCTGCTACTGCCAACCGCCCTGGGGCTGCAACCTGCCTCAGCCAGGCCCCTGCGGGTGGGGATCAGCGGCAACGCGCCCTTCCTGATCCGGCGGGGGGATGTGCTGGAAGGCATCACACCTGATCTCTGGCGCGTGGTGGCGGAGGAGAACAGCTTCCAGGCCGAGCTCGTACCGAAGGCGAACACCGCCGCCAACCTCAAGGCCCTGGAGCGCGGTGAACTCGACCTGGCGATCGGCCCGATCAGCATCACCCCTGAGCGCCTCAGCAGTGGGGCCATCGAGTTCACCCAGCCCTACTTCTTCGGCCAGGTGGGCGTGCTGGTGCCCCTGCGGGATGGGGGGCTGTGGGCGCGAGTGAGGCCCTTCTTTCAGGTGGCGGCGCTGTCGTCGATCGGGCTGCTGCTGCTGTCGCTGTTCGTGGTGGGCAACCTGATCTGGCTGGCGGAGCGGCGCCGCAATCCAGAGCATTTCCCACCCAACTACCTCCACGGGGTGGGCAACGGACTCTGGTTTGCGATCGTCACGCTCACCACGGTGGGCTACGGCGACCGGGCCCCGGTGACTCGTCTGGGCCGGGTGATTGCCGCGGTGTGGATGATGATCACTCTGCTGGCCGTGTCCTCGATCACCGCCGGCCTGGCCTCGGCCTTCACGGTGTCCCTGGCCCGGGTGCCCGGTGGCGGCATCCAGTCGGTGGAGGGCCTGCGCAACCGCCCCGTGGCCGTGGTCAAGGGCACCACCAGTGAGAAGTGGGGGCGTCTGAGCGGGGCCAGCCTCAGCCAGCAACCCACCCTGCAGGCGGCGGTGGCCAAGCTCGCGGCCGGCAAGGTGGATGCCGTGATCTACGACTCGCCAGCCCTGCGCTATTACCTCAGCCAGAATCCCCGGCTGGATCTGAAGCTGGCGCCGTTCAGCCTGGCCCAGGAGACCTACGGCTTTGCCATGCCGCTCAACAGCCCCCTGGAGAAGCCCCTGGACGTGAGCCTGCTGCGGCTGCTGCGCTCCGGCCAGATCGAGGCGTTCTACCAGGGCTGGGTCGACGGCCCCACGGACGATGCAGCGCCGGGTCGAGGGGTGGGCTGAGTATTCCTCTTCATTGTGGCGGCATGGTCTGCATCGCTACCGCCAAGGGCTGTGGCCCAGGTCTTGGCTGGAGTTCTCCCTGGAACCAGGGCCCTTCGCCGTCGCTCCCCATGACCTCCACGCTCAGCTCTCCCACGGCCCTGGACACCACAGCGCCCCTCGATCCCGCCGTGGCCTTCGTGGCCCTGGCCCTGGCGGCTGTCTCCTGGGACGGCAGCCTCACCATGGCCGGCTCCAGGGCTCTGCGGCATGCGCTCGACTACCGCCATCCCTACCGCGATTACACCCCTGAGCAGATGGTGGGCCTGATGGATGGCCTGATGGCCACCCTGCGCCGCGATGGTCCCCAGCACCTGATGGTGCGTGCCGCTGAGGTGCTCAACGCCGGCCAGCGCGCCACCGCCTATGCCGTTGCGGCGGAGATCATGCGCTCCGATGGCCCCCTGGAAGACGACGAGCGCAACATCCTCAGCAACCTGGCCGCCACACTCCAGCTGGGCGACGCCGTGACGATCCCGGTGCACGCGGCGATGGATTTGCTGCATGCCGATCTCGACATGGCCTGAGTGCCCGCTTGGCCCACTCCCCCGCCGTGTGGAAACCGTCACAGGCCAGGGGAGTTGGCCCATTGGGTATCAGCTAATGCGACATCAAGGCCGAACTGGTCGCGAAACTTCACGCACTTGTGATTTCGTTGATGTCCCTTGCGCGCCAGGTGGAACTCCTGCCCTTCGCCGGCAGCCGTTCCGGCCAAGCCTTTCTCTCCAGACCCCAGCCCTGTGATGAAACGTTGATCGCCGAGATCAGCCCCCAGGCGGCCTGTGAGCTCTTCTGCCATCGACAGCAGACCGATCAGCTGATGGTGCTGCGCGGCTGCATCGACCTGGTGGTGCTCCAGGAAAGGAGCCTGAGACGCATCAGTCTGCGGGAAGACGAAGGCGTCTGGGTGCGCATCCCCCCCGGCGTTCCCCACGGCGCCATCAACCGCGGGCGCACCCCAGCTCTGCTGGTGAACGCGGTGCTGCGTCACGGCCCCAGCGATCCCCGTGATTACCTGCCCAGGCGCGTGCCGGAATCGCTGCAGACCCAATGGCAGGCCCTGCGGGAGGAAGCTTGGGGCTGAAATCGCAGAGCCCCGGCGGCCTCAGCTCTGCGGAGTCCGGCCGCCGGGAGAATGGTGCTTCTCTCTGTCTTACAGCCGTGCCGCCCCGCTCCCGCTGGCTGCCTGCCCTCGCCCTCAGTGCGGCCCTGGCCGTGGGGCTGCTCAGTCCATGGCACAGTGCCTGGCTGCGCAGTGCTCATGGCGCAGCAGCCGAAGCCTTTCTGGCCTCACCCGTGCGAGGGGCAGTGGCGGTGATCGGCGGCGAGGGCGGCAACATCGCCGTGCTCACCGGAGCCGAGGGCACTCTCCTCGTGGATGCCAAGTTCGAGCGTCTGGGCACCGCCGTGCGCGCGGCGGTGAGGGCCCTGGGAGGCAGCGACCCCGCCTGGCTGATCAACACACACTTCCACTTCGATCACACCGACGGCAATGCCGGCTTCGCCCGCACCGGCGCCCGCATCGTGGCCCACCAGAACGTGCGTCGCCGCCTGGCGGAGGGCTCCAGCATTCCGGCCTTCAACCTGGTGACCGCTCCGGCTCCAGCGCAGGCCCTGCCTGTGGTGAGCTTCGAGCAGAGCCTGCAGCTCTCGCTCAACGGCGAACAGCTGGATCTGGAGTACCTGCCGGCGGCCCATACCGATGGTGACGTGCTGGTGCGCTTCGAGCAGGCGGATGTGATCCATGCCGGGGATGTCTGGTTCAACGGCATGTATCCCTTCATCGATGCCGGCAACGGCGGCACCCTGGCGGGGGCGATTGCCGGCGTCGATCGGGTCCTGGCCCTGGCCGGGCCCGACACCCGCATCATTCCGGGCCATGGCAGCGTCGGCAGCCGCGACGACCTCGCCACCTACCGGGCCATGCTCGCCACGGCCCAGCAGCGCCTGACGGCTCTGAAGCAGCAGGGGGTCGGGGCCGACCAGGCTGTGGCCGCCAAGCCCCTGGCCGACCTCGAGCAGCGCTGGGGGCAGGGGCTGTTCAGCGGTGATCGCTGGATTGAGGTGCTCTGGCCGGCTCTTTGAGGCATGCTGAGGACAACCTTCTTCCTTTGCTGCTGCGACCCGTGCTGCGACCTCTCCTGCCTCGCTCCCTGGCCACTCTGCTGGCCTGCTCGGGCCTGGCCCTGATCGCCCCTCCGGCCATGGCCCAGAAAGTGGTGCCCAAGATCGGCACCATCTGCCCGCTGGGCTATGTGGATCTGTTCAACGGCAAGTGCAGCAACCTGGGGGCCTTCAACTACACGGTCACGCCCACCAACGGCAAGGCGTGCCTGGAGGGCTGGATGAACGTGGGTGGTGGCTACTGCCGCAGGAAGAACTGACCACATCCCTCTGTGGGGGTGCCACCAAACAGCCCGTTTGCCCATGAGTGCAGTTGCTCATCGGGCTGATTCGGTGCGCGTTACCACGGATTTGCCTGGGGCAGACCCGAAACAGTGGTGTTCCAGGCGCGTGGACCCATGCTCGAACCGATGCTCGACTGTGGCTACCGCAATGAGCGCTCCCACCTGGTGATGCTCTGCTGCAGCGGATCGGCTGGCTTCGCCCTGGAGAGGGTGATTTTCCCCTTTGAGCTGCTCACCTTCCATGCCCCCGCCGGCGCCACGGTGCTGATCTATGGGCCCGCTCCCCAGGAGCCGGAGTTGCTCGAGAGCTGTGGCGTGGAAACGCTGTTGCTGGGGCTGGATGCCGCCGGGCAGCACCCGCTGCTGCCGCCGAGCATGGCGGCCCTGTTGCAGGACCTGCGCCAGCGCTACCTGCAGGACCCCAGTGAGGAAAACCGTCGCCACCTGGTGCAGTTCGAGCAGACCCTGCGCCACAGCCTGCCCACCTGAGGCCCCCTGGCCACCGCCCTGCAGGCGGTGCGGTTCACCGTCCCAGGGGCAACGCAAGCCACGGGGAGTGCAGAGCAGAATGGATCCATCGATGGGCTAAGGGTGCCATGGCCTCGCTTCAATCGCTCCGGCATGGTCCCCCATCGGCCCTCGTGGCCCCTGTGCTGAGCCTGGCGGCCGTGGGTGCCGTGGTGGTGATCCCTCTGGTGGCGCTGGCGGCCATTCCCCTGCTGGTGGCCACGATCCTGGCAGCCGGTGGGGTGCTGGTGTTCGGTCTCACCATCTGGGCCTCGATCGAGGGCCTGGCTGCCCTGGAACGCTGGCTGGAAACTGATCAGCGCTTCCAGAAGTAAGCCGGCCTGGCTTGTTGGCGCCGCCGCAGTTCGACCTGGAAGGCCTGGCCCAGCTGCCGAGCCTGATGCTGGCGCCAGCGCTGATGCCAGCCCACTAGCTTGAGGGCCACAAGCCCGCACCAGAGCAGTAGGGCGGGGGAGGCGAAACCAAGCTGGCCATGGGTCATAGGGCCATTCTGGTCGGCTGGGTTCCCCTCTGCCGCTGGGCGGTTTGTTGCACTGGTCAGCACAGCTGTGAGCGTTTTCGAACAGGTGCGGTTACCTTTGGGCCTCTTCAGCTACCGGAGTCAGCCGGAAGCCCATGACAGGCACCACTGCCGTTGACCTGCAGGGACTCACCCGATGGCCTGGCCGAGCTCGCCCCAAAGCTCAGTCAGCCTCAGCCTCAGCCCGGCTGCGTCGCTCCAACCGCGAGGAGGCGCTTCGGCAGATCGACCTTGCCACCCTCGCTCAGGCGTTTCTCAGTCGGGAGGCGGTTTACCTGGGTCGTGGAGATTTCTGGCGCTGGGAGTTGGATGGCATCCCCCTATGGCTGGTGCCCCAGCTCCGGGACCTGGGTTTTCTGCCCTGATCAGGCCACTCCGATGGGCTCTGGGGAGTCTCCCCAGGTCCGTCAGAGGGGGGGGTCAGAAGCGCGACATCGCTGTGATCTTGGCCAGCTTCTGCGTCTCGAGACCGTCGAGTTCGCTCAGGTCAAGCAGGCCATCCTTCACCAGGCTGGCAAACACAAACAGGATGCCCTGCAGGCGGAAGTCGAAGCGACCTTCCATGGTGTGGCGCTCAATGCTGAGGTAGTCGTGCAGACGCCATACGGTGTCGGCGCTCTCCAACTCCTCCACACTCGCCCTCACCCTGGCGATCAGCTTGGCGATGGCGCGGCGGTAGGCCCGATCAAAGGCTTCGCGGGCGATTGATTGCTCGGTCTCTGTCCATCCCTCCAGGGTGGTCTCTATCACGGCAAGCGGTCCGAGCAATTCCTTGTGTCCAAGGATACCGAGCCTGCGCCGCCCGACGCGAGTCGCTGCCGGGGCAGGGCAAACCAGGGGACGGTGGGCGCCTCATGGTGTTCCCGGTGGTAGCCGAAGTGATAACAGGCCAGTAACGATGCCCAGACCGGCAGATCCAGGCTGGTGGCACCACCGGAGCCGGAACGCTGCTGGCGATGGGGCAGATAGGTGCCCACCAGGAACAGCTGCAGGGAGCTGAGCAGCAGGGGCAGGGTGCAACAGAGCAGCACGCTGTGGGCCGCCCGGTCCCAGCCCAGCCCAGCCAGGCTGTGCAGCAGCACGGTGAGCCCCATCCAGCCCACCAACAACCTGGCCATCTGGCTGCTGGAGAGGTAGCCCCCCATGAAGCGGCCATACCAGCGCAACGGGCCGGCGTGGGGATCCGGGTGGAAGTCCGGGTCTCCAGGAGTCGCTTCCTCGCGGTGATGGCGCAGGTGATTGCGGTGGCAGCGGCCGTAGGGAAGGGCGGCGTAGAGCCCCAGGCTGGCGGCTCCGAGCCGGTCATTCCAACGGGGATGTTCCGGCAGCAGAACACCGTGCATGGCGTCATGTCCCACGATGAACAGACCCGTCTGGGCCAGGGTGCGGGCCATCACCGCCAACGCGAGCAGCCCCCCAGCCAGCCCCAGCGCGTCAAGAGCGACCAGGGCGAACAGGGCGACAAGGCTGAGCAGCCAGCCCAGCACGATCCCAGCGGCGAGAAGCAAGCCCCTGCAACTGGTGCCACTCACAGCGATGGGCTCAAGGGGCGAACTTCAGCAGCTCAGCCGGTGAGGCCAGCAGGTCGATCGCCACGAAGTAGATCTTGCCCTCGGGATCGAGCAGAAAACGCCAGGCCACGTTCATGCCCACTCCAGCTCCGAACCAGGGGGTCTGCACCTTGCCGGTGACCTTGATCTGGGTGAAATTGCCGTCGGCGGGCTCGGCGTAGCCCCGCTCAGGCAGCAGCCGCAGGTTCTGGCAGTCTTCCCGGAAGAAGCGCAGCACGGCATCGCTGCCCACGATGGGCTTCTGGAACGGCGGCTGCAGGGCTCCGTCAGGCAGGAAGAGCTGGATCAGGTTGTCAAAGTCGTTGGCATTCAACAAGTCCATGTAGCTGTTCACGGTGGGGTTGATCACCCCCTCGATGAACACCTTTTTGCGGCTGTCTTCGGGAGTGGGGGCCACCACGGGTTCCATCACCCGCTGGCCTTCACCCTTGGCCGGGTCAAAGCCCATGTCCACCACAAAGTTGCGCAACAGGGTGATCTGCTGGCCCTGATCCACTTCCTTGAGGGAGCTGAGGACGGCCACCGCGTTGGCCGAAAGGCTGTAACCCTCGGGAATCGGAGCCACCAGGCCCGCGGCCATCCACTCGCCAAGCTGATACCAGAAGCCCAGCTTGATGTTCACAGACCAATTCGCATAGGTGCGGCAGATCGGTGAATCCGTGCGGTTGGTGAGATCGCACATCACCTGGCTCTGCTCGGCGAAATTCATCGCCTTGATTTGATTGAGCACTCCTTCCGCGAACTGCATTCTGGCGGCGCCAGGAGCCGCGATCGTGATGGTGCGCCCCATCTCGAGATAGGCGAACCAGATCAGTGCCAGCTGGTCCTCTGCACTCAGGAGACGAAAGCGGGCGGTGATGGCAGGCACCACATCCGCCTTGAGTGTCTCCGGAAAGATGCTGGTGGCCTTTTCAATTGTGAACATGTTGATCACACCCAAAGGTTGCTGTTACCCGGGTCCACCCTAGGGCTCCGAGTGCAACCTTTCAGCCCGGCTCAGGCGGGCACCACCGCACAGGCGATACGGGCTCCACCACCCCCAAGCGGCGGCGTGTCGGTGTAAGTGTCCCCGCCGGCATGCACGATCAGGGCCTTCGAGGCCAGGTCGCTCACCTGCAGCCGTGGGGCACGCACCGCCTCGTGGGCCCTGCCATCGGCAGCCACAATCAGGCGGCTCAGGTCGCCGCGGTGGCCGTTGCCGTTGGGGCCGTCATGGTGGCCGCTGCCGTCCGGATCCCAGTGGCCGCCAGCGCCGAGGCCAGCCACAGGCCCTGCCTCACCCATGCCGGGTTCACAGCTGCCGAGGGCATGCAGGTGAAAGCCATGCTCCCCGGGGGGCAGGCCCGCCAGCGCGGGTTGGATCTCCAGGCCCCCGGGCGTGTCGCGCAGGCTGAGGCTGCCGATCGGATCGCCCACGCCCGTGGCATCAATGCGGCGCAGCTCCAGCTGGAGGTCGGTGGCCAGGGCCGGGGCGGGCACCAGCAGCAGCAGGGCCACCAGGCAGGCGAGCATGCCTTGGATCATGGCCGGCATCAGCCCAGATACCAGCGCAGCACTGCGGCCAGCTGGCCCACGATGCCCTCGCCGCTGAGCCGTTCCCCCACCACGGCCGCTAGGAAGCCGAGCATCGCCACCCGGCCGTTGAGCCGCTCCACGCCGCTGAGGGCAGAGACATTCCATGGCCGGTTGGTGGTGAGACCTTCGCCGAAACGCTCCACCGGCTCGTAGCTGAACGCCTCGGAGCCCGCCGGCGGGATGTACTGCTTCATCTTCTCTGTGACCATGGACTGGACCTGTGCTGGCGTGGAGCCTAGGGCCCATTCCAGTGGGCTAGACCCATTCCAGTGCGCTAGAGGTGGGGCCAATGTGCCTGGCTGATTCTCCTTGCCGCCCATGGAACCCCTCAGCAAGCAGCAGATCCTGGCCAGCGGCAGCCTCTGGGTGGCGGTTGTGCTGAACCTGGTGCCGGGGCTCGGCACGGGCTACATCTACCAACGGCGCTGGAAGGCCTACTGGATCACCTCAGCCCTGGCCACGGCCTGGTTCGTGGCCGGGGCCCTGCAGGCCCAGGGATTCGACCCGGTTCTGCAGCCTGATCTGATGCAACGCAACCAGCTGATCGGCCTGGGTGGGTTTCTTGTGCTGGCCGGCGTCACCGCCTGGGAGGCCGCCGCCGCTGCAGGCAAGGCCCGCGCTTCTTCCTGAGGCCGTTCACTCTGAGGCCTCAGCCGCTCTCGGCCAGGCCCTCGCTCTCTGGATCCACCGGCAGGCCGCGCCAGCCGAGGGCGAGGCGCCGGGCCAGCAACAGCCCCGGGTAGAGCATGCGGCTGCGTTGGCTGTCGGCCATCAGCGGGGCCAGCACCTGCAGCAGAGCCGCGCTGGGTTCCATTCGCTCGCAGATCCAGGCGATTGCCTCCGCGCCATGCCACACCCTGGATCCTTCCAGCACCATGGCACCGTCGCGCAGGTGATACCCGCGGGCGCCCAGCTGCCGGCGCAGGGCCGTGTCGGCCCGTCCATCGCGGATCTCGAGGCGGGGGATGCCGCTGCGCAGCTCGCTCAGTTCAGCGAAGTGGCGGCAGAAGGGACAACCCCCATCGAAGACCAGCACGATCGGGGAGGCTGGCTCTATCACGGTCTGCTCCAGACAGCTCCCATGCTGGCGATCAGCTGACCCGTTCGGAGGCCACCGGCCGTCGCCGGTGGTGCCCCCTACTCTGAACAAGCCCCACCAGTGCGGCATGTTGCTCGCCATGACCTGGCCTCCTGAGGCCTACCTGTGGTTCAAGACCCTCCACATCGTGGGAGTGGTGGTGTGGTTCGCCGGGCTTTTTTATCTGGTGCGGCTGTTCATCTACCACCGTGAGGCGGAGGTGTTGGAGCCGCCCCTGCAGCAGGCCTTCCACCAGCAATACAGCCTGATGGAGCGGCGCCTGGCCAACATCATCACCACCCCGGGGATGGTCGTGGCGGTGGTCTGTGCGGTAGGGCTGCTGCTGGTGAATCCCGCCTGGCTGCAGCAGGGCTGGATGCACGCCAAGCTGGGTTTCGTGGTGGCGCTGCTGGCTTACCACGCCTTCTGCTACCGGCTGATGGGTCAGCTGCAGCGCCAGGACTGCCAGTGGAGCGGCCGTCAGTTGCGGGCCCTGAATGAACTTCCCACCCTGCTGCTGGTGGTGGTGGTGATGCTGGTGGTGTTCAAGAACCAGTTCCCCACCGGAGCGGCCACCTGGTTCCTGGTGGCCCTGGTGGTGGCCATGGCGGCCTCGATCCAGTTCTATGCCCGCTGGCGGCGACTCAGGGCTGAGCAGCTGGCCGGCGGGGCCTGAGCGGGGTGATGGCGATGCGCTCCGGCAGCCTGATCCGATCGCAGCATCCCCTGGCGGCGGTGCTGGCCGATGTGGAGCCCAGCAGCTGTCCCAGCAAGCTCAACTTTCATTGCCACACCACCTGCAGCGACGGCAGTCTCAGTCCGGGTGGCCTCGCCGAGCAGGCCCTGGCCATCGGCCTGGAGCACCTGGCCGTCACCGACCACCACGCCCTCGGCTCCTACCCACTGGTGCTTGAGGCGTTTCAGGCGGCAGAAGCCGCCGGGGTCCGTGCCCCGACCCTCTGGCGGGGGGTTGAGATCAGCTGCCTGCTGGAGGGTTGCCTGGTGCATGTGCTTGCCCTCGGCTTCGCCGAACAGCACCCCAGCCTGGCGCCCTACCTGCTGGGCCAGGCCGTGGTGGGTCCTGAGTTGCGGGCCGCCGCCGTGGTGGAGGCGATCCATGCCGCAGGGGGCCTGGCCTTGCTGGCCCATCCGGCCCGTTACCGGCTGCCCTTCCAGCGGCTGATCGCCGCGGCGGCCGAGCTCGGTTTCGATGGCGCTGAGGCCTGGTACGACTACGGCATGCAGCCCCGCTGGCAGCCCACCCCGCTCGTCTGCGTGGCGATCGCCAGAGACCTGCTGGCCCGGGGCCTATTGATGAGTTGTGGTACGGATACCCATGGCCTGCACCTCCATGGCCGCTAGGGTCTGTAGAAGCATTCTCTTGGTAGTCGATGGGTCTGTTTGATCGCCTGTTCTCTTCCGGCTCCGATGCGAAGAGCGCCCCAGTCACCAAGCGCCAGCCCGCCAAGAAGACGGAGGCCATGTTCCTGGACGCCGACGCCTCCAGCAGCCTGGGCGACGTCAACCTGATGAAGCGCTCCAACACCATTCGCCACACCTTCCCAGGCAACGCCGACAACCCCGGCAACAAGGAGATGGTGGTGGAGGTCTCCTCGATGGAGACCAAGCTCGACAGGATGTCCGAAGGCATGCCCGGCGGTGTCGCCTCTGATCAGCGGCTGAACCTCTCCGGAGGCGTGCCCACGCCGGTGAAGAAGACCTTCCCCCAGCAGATGTCCGCGGCCCAGCTGGACCAGCGCAAGAAGGGCTCATCCGCAGGGGTGAACGTGCCCGGGGGGCCTGCGGCCATGAAGCAGGAGAAGGAGGAGGCCGCCGCCGCCAAGACCGCCCAGCCCCAGATCACCCAGCAGCCCACGGGCAAGCCCGGCGCCATCGATCCCTTCCGCCAGATGGTCAAGGACCTCAACAGCTGAGCTCAGGCCTGCTCGATGCTGGCTTCGCTGCTCAGCACCAACTGCCTGAGGTCGGCGAGCTGGCTGTCGCTGGCCCCCTCCCAGAGGCCGCGGTGGTGGGCTTCCAGCAGACGTTCGCCCATGTCCCGCAGCGCCCAGGGGTTGTGCTGCTCCAGGAAGGCGTGCACCTGGGGATCCTGCAGCCAGCGCTCGCAGATCGCTCCGTAGCTCCAGTCCGGCACCCGGCCGGTGCTGGCGTCGTAGGCGAACAGGTAGTCGAGGCTGGCGGCCATCTCGAAGCCGCCCTTGTAGCCGTGCTGGCGCATGGCGTCGATCCAGCGGGGGTTGAGCACCCGGCTGCGCAGCACCTTGTCGAACTCCTTCTCCAGCCGGTGCAGGCGGGGGCGTGAGCTGCGCGAGTGGTCGCCGAACCAGAGTGCCGGTGCCCGGCCCTGCAGGCCCTCGGCAGCGGCGCTGAGGCCCCCCTGGAACTGGTAGTAATCATCGGAGTCGAGCAGGTCGTGCTCGCGGTTGTCCTGGTTGTGCAGCACTACCTGCACGGCCCGCAACCGCTGCTCCAGGCCACCCCGGTCTGGGCGGGCCGCCAGGCCAGCAGCTGGGGCTCCGCCTGTTGTGGCGTCTGCGGGGCCATAGCGCCAGCTGCTCCAGGCCAGGAAGGCCTCCCCCAGATCGCTCCGCTGCTCCCAGGACCCGCTGTCGATCAGGCCCTGCAGGCCGGCGCCGTACGCCCCCGGGGCGGAGCCGTACACTCGGGCGCTGTGGCCCTCGCGCCGGGCTGCCTCCGCCAGGGGGTTGGCGCTCCCGTCCTCATCCAGGCCGGCTACCAGGGCCGTGGCCCGGTTGACCCAGGCCACCAGCTGGGGGAAGGCGTCGCGGAACAGGCCTGAGATGCGCAGGGTCACATCCACCCGGGGGCGCCCCAGCAGGGACAGGGGAATCACCTCCACATCCACCAGCCGGCGGCTGGGGCCGTCCCAGACCGGCCGCACCCCGAGCAGGGCCAGGGCCTGGGCGATGTCCTCGCCGCCGTTGCGCATCGTGCTGGTGCCCCACACCGAAAGGGCGAGCTGGCGCAGCGGCTCCCCCTCGTCCTGGAGGTGCAGTTCGAGCAGCAGCTCAGCGCTGCGGCGGCCCAGGTCCCAGGCGGCCTCGGTGGGCAGGCCGCGCAGATCCACCGAGTAGAAATTGCGGCCGGTGGGCAGCAGGTCGGGCCGGCCGCGGGTGGGGGCGCCGGCCGGGCCCGCGGCGATGCGCTCGCCGGCGATGCCCCCCAGGAAGGCCTGCTTCTCCGCGTCGGCGCAGGCCAGCAGGCGTGGCAGGAGTTGCTGGCGCAGGTGCTGCAGGGTCGCCTGAGTGCTCTCACCGATCACGAGGCCCCCCACCGCTGGCTGGGGTGCCTCCTTGCCGCGGTTGGGCGAATCGTCCAGCTCTTGCTGGCAGAGCTCCAGGGCGTGCTCCTCCAGCCAGGCCACCGCATCGCCCACGCTTCTCAGGGCCGTGGCGTTGCCAGCAGCGCGGGCCAGCAGGCGCTGGCCGTCACCGGTGGGCAGGGGCAGCTCCTCGGGATCGGCCCAGGGATCGAGCTCCAGCCCCAGATCCCGAGCCAGGGCCTGGGTGAGGCCCGCCACCCCGGCTTGGGGGGGCCTGGCCAGGCAGAGCAGCAGCTCCGCCAGGGGCGCCTCGGCGGGGAGCTGGCCGTAGGTGTGCAGCCCCAGGCGGATCTGGGCCTCCTTCAGCTCGCACAGGTAGCCGTCCGCAGCCTCCAGCCGAGCCTCCAGCTCCGCCTCCCTGCGCTCCTCCACGTTCCCCAGGGGCAGCTCCAGGGACTGCAGCCGCTCCAGCAGCGTGGCCCTTAGCGGTACGCGTCGCTCGCTGCCCAGCTGGCAGGCCTCCCAGTACTCATCCAGCAGGGCCTCCAGCTGCTGCAGCTCACCGTGCAGGCCGGCCCGGCCCAGGGGCGGGGTGAGGTGGTCGAGGATCACCGCCTGGCTGCGGCGTTTGGCCTGGGAGCCCTCGCCGGGGTCGTTGACGATGAAGGGATAGAGGTGGGGCATCGGCCCCAGGGCCCACTCCGGATAGCACTGATTCGAGAGGCCCAGGCCCTTGCCGGGCAGCCATTCCAGGTTGCCGTGCTTGCCCACATGCACCACCACATGGGCGCCGAAAAGCTCCCGCAACCAGAGGTACTGGGCCAGGTAGGCGTGGGTGGGCGGCAGATCGGGAGAGTGATAGCAGAGGCTGGGGTCGCGGTCGTAGCCGCGCTCGGGCTGGATCAGCACCACCACGTGGCCGAAGCGCAGCCCCCGGATCGGAAAGGCCAGCCGCCCGTTGCGGCCCTGCACCAGGCCGGCGTCCTGGCCGGGTAGCCCCCACACCGCCTCCAGCCGCTTGCGGCCCTCAACCGGCAGCTCGCCATACCAGGCCTCGTAGTGCTCCAACGGCAACTGGTCGAGGGCGGGGCGGTGGCCGCTCTCGGCGTCGTTGGTGAGGCCTGCCAGCAGCTGCTGGATCAGGCCGTCGCCGTCCTCGGGCAGGGGGCCGTCACCAAGGCTGAGGCCCGCGTCCCGCAACCAGCGCAGCATCAGGGCGGTGGAGGCCGGTGTGTCCAGCCCCACGCCATTGGCCAGGCGGCTGTTGCGGTTGGGGTAGTTGGCCAGCACCAGGGCCACATGGCGCTCCTGGGGCGCCGTGCGACGCAGCGTCACCCAGCGGGCCGTGAGGGCGGCGATCCAGTCGAGCCGTTCCGGGTCCGGGTGGTACCCCTGCAGGGCCGAGGCCAGCTGCTCACTGGCCCGGCGCGTCTGCTTGAAGGCCCCCACCCGGGTGGTGATGCGGCCGTCCAGCTCCGGCAGAGCCACCTGCAGAGTGAGATCGGTGGGGGCCATGCCGATGCTGCTGGCCTGCCAGTCCTGACGCGGCCGGCTGCTGCAGAGCAGCTGCAGCACCGGCACGGCCAGGGCCTCCCACAGCGGCGCGCCCAGGCCGGCCTCCTCGAACTGCACCGAGGCGAAGGAGGTGCTGCACAGCACGGCCTCCACCGCCTCGCGGCCCAGCAGATCGGCCACCCCCCGCTGCACGGCCGGCTCGCGCAGACCACTCACCCACAGACCCCGGGGGCAGAGGCCCTGGCGCCGCAGGGCCGCCAGGCAGCTCTCCATGAGGTCCACATCGCCGGCCTGCAGCAGGGCGCGATAGGCGATCACCCCCACCCGCGGTCCGCCTTCGTCGCGCCAGTCGTGGGGCGTGGGGTCCGGCAGCGGCTGCGGCACTGGGGTCGCCGGCACCTGCCCCCGGGCCAGCGCACCGAGGGCAGCCAGCACCAGCCGCACGTTGGCCGCTCCGCCCTCGCGCAGGCAGCGCCCCAGGGCCAGGGCCAGCTCGGGGTCCACCGTTCCGCAGCAAGCCAGCGCCTGCTCATCCTCCGCCGTGCCGGCCAGCACCACCAGCTGCCGTGGAGCCAGCCTGCTGGCCCCCTGGCCGCCCGGAGCCAGGCTCCCCTGTGCCCAGAGCCTCAGCTGGTCGAGCCCGTAGCTCCAATGGCCGCGCCCACCCAGCAGACGCACCACCACCAGCCGGGCGTGGCGGACGGTGCTGGAGAGGTAGTGGTCGATCACGGCCGGGTGGGCCAGGGCCGCCAGGTTTAGGCCCCGCAGCTCGGCCCCCACCAGTGCCGGCTCAGCGGACAGCACCCGCTCGATGCTGACCAGATCGGTGTCGGCGCTGGTGAGCAGCAGCACCGGGGCCGCGGGCTGCTCCACATAGGCGCCAGCTTCAGCCTGTTCCGATCCCCCCGGTTGCGCCGCCAGCCTGTGCATGCCCCCCATCCTGCTGGCTGCAGTGAGAAGATCGGGGCACCCAGGCCCTACCCGCAGCCCGCGCACCCATGCATCAGTTCCTGCCCTATGCCTGGTTCGGTGGTAAGGTTTTGCGCTTCGAGGACGCGACGCTCTCGGTGGCCACCCACGCCCTGCACTACGGCACGGGGGCCTTCGGCGGCATGCGCGCCCTGCCCAATCCGGCCGACCCCAGGGAGATTCTGCTGTTCCGGGCTGATCGCCATGCCCGGCGCCTGAGCCAGAGCGCACGGCTGCTGCTCACCGAYCYGCCTGASGCCACGATCCMCGAGGCCATCGTGGCCTTTCTGCAGGCCAACCAGCCCAGCTGCCCGGTGTATCTGCGTCCGTTTGTCTATACCAGTGACCTCGGCATCGCCCCGCGCCTGCACAACATCGAAACCAACTTCCTGATCTACGGGCTTGAGCTGGGCGACTATCTGTCGCCGGAGGGCGTGAGCTGCCGGATCAGTTCATGGACGCGGCAGGAGGATCGCTCCCTGCCCCTGCGCGGCAAGATCAGTGGGGCCTACATCACCAGCTCCCTGGCCAAGACGGAGGCCGTGCAGAGCGGTTTCGACGAGGCCATCCTGATGAACAGCCGCGGCAAGGTGAGCGAGGCCAGTGGCATGAATCTGTTCCTCGTCCGCGACGGCCAGCTGATCACCCCCGGGGTGGATCAGGACATCCTCGAGGGCATCACCCGCGCCAGCGTGATCGAACTGGCCCGCTCCATGGGCCTGGAGGTGATCGAGCGCGGCGTGGACAAGAGCGAGCTGTTCATCGCCGAGGAGGTGTTCCTGAGCGGCACGGCCGCCAAGGTGACGCCGGTGCGGCGGGTGGAAACCACCGACCTGCCCACGGAGCGCCCGGTGATGGAGCGGCTGCGAGAGCGGCTCGTTGCGATCACGGAAGGCCGCGATCCCGCCTATGAGCACTGGGTGACCCGCCTTCGCCTCGACAGCTGACGCCCCAGCCATGACCACGTCGCCATGACCCCAGCCCTGTCATCGAGTCCGGCCGCAGCGGCCGCTGCGGAGGGATCCAAGCCCCAGCGCCTGGGCTTCCTCGAGCGCCTGCACGCCCCTGAGCGCCCGGTGCTGGTGTTCGACGGTGCCACCGGCACCTCGCTGCAGCAGATGGACCTCACGGCCGAGGACTTCGGCGGTGCGGCCCTGGAGGGCTGTAACGAGTATCTGGTGATCAGCCGTCCGGATGCGGTGCAGGCCGTGCACCGGCAGTTCCTGGAGGTGGGCGCCGATGTGATCGAAACCGACACCTTCGGGGCCACCTCCCTGGTGCTGGCCGAATACGACATCGCCGACCAGGCCTTTGCGCTGAACAAGCGCGCCGCCGAACTGGCCCGCGAGGTGGCCGACGCCTACAGCACCCCCGACAAGCCCCGCTTCGTGGCCGGCTCCATGGGCCCCACCACCAAGCTGCCCACCCTTGGCCATGTGGACTTCGACGCCATGAAGGCCTCCTTCGCCGAGCAGGCCGAGGGATTGCTGGCCGGCGATGTGGATCTCTTCATCGTGGAGACCTGCCAGGACGTGCTGCAGATCAAGGCCGCCCTGCAGGGCATCGAGGTGGCCTTCGAGCGCACCGGTGAGCGCCGGCCACTGATGGTGAGCGTCACCATGGAAACCACCGGCACCATGCTGGTGGGCTCCGACATCGCGGCTGTGGTGGCGATTCTGGAGCCGTTCCCGATCGATGTGCTGGGCCTCAACTGCGCCACCGGGCCGGAGCAGATGAAGGAGCACATCCGCTACCTCAGCGCCCACAGCCCCTTCGTGGTGAGCTGCATCCCGAACGCGGGTCTGCCGGAGAACGTGGGGGGCGTGGCCCACTACCGGCTGACGCCGGTGGAGATGACGATGCAGCTGATGCACTTCGTGGAGGATCTCGGCGTGCAGGTGATCGGCGGCTGCTGCGGCACCACCCCGGCTCACATCGGTGCCCTCACCGAGATGGCGGCCAGCCTCAGGCCGGCGCCGCGGGCCGTGCGTACCCCCGAAACCCGCCACGCGCGGCCGCTGCTGCAGGTGGAGCCAGCGGCGGCCTCGATCTACGGCACCACGCCTTATCACCAGGACAATTCCTTCCTGATCATCGGCGAACGCCTCAACGCCAGCGGCAGCAAAAAGGTGCGCGAGCTGCTGGCCGAGGAGGACTGGGATGGCCTGGTGGCCGTGGCGCGCGGCCAGGTGAAGGAGAACGCCCACGTGCTCGATGTGAACGTGGACTATGTGGGTCGCGATGGCGTGCGCGACATGCACGACCTGGTGAGTCGGCTGGTGACCAATGTGAACCTGCCGCTGATGCTCGATTCCACCGAGTGGCAGAAGATGGAGGCGGGCCTGAAAGTGGCCGGTGGCAAGTGCATCCTCAACTCCACCAACTACGAAGACGGCGATGAACGCTTCTTCAAGGTGCTTGAACTGGCCCGCCAGTACGGGGCTGGCGTGGTGGTGGGCACGATCGACGAGGAAGGCATGGCCCGCACGGCGCAGCGCAAGTTCGCGATTGCCCAGCGCGCCTACCGGGATGCCCTGGAGTTCGGCATTCCGGCCCATGAGATCTTCTATGACCCCCTCGCTCTTCCCATCTCCACGGGCATCGAGGAAGACCGGGGCAATGCCATGGCCACGGTGGAGTCGATCTGCCTGATCCGCGAGAACCTGCCGGGTGTTCACGTGGTGCTTGGTGTGAGCAATGTGAGCTTCGGACTCTCACCAGCTTCCCGCATTGTGTTGAACTCGGTGTTTCTGCACGAGTGCTGCCAGGCCGGCATGGATGCGGCCATCGTGAGCCCGGCCAAGATCCTGCCGCTGGTCAAGATCAGTGAGGAGCACCAGCTGGTGTGCCGTGATCTGATCTACGACGAGCGCCGTTTCGAGAGTGACCAGCCGGGGGCCATCTGCACCTACGACCCCCTCACAGAGCTCACCACCCTGTTTGAAGGAGTGAGCGCCAAGGAGGCCCGCGCCTCAGGCCCTTCCCTGGCTGATCTGCCGGTGGAAGAGCGGCTCAAGCAGCACATCATCGATGGTGAGCGCATCGGGCTGGAGGGCTCGCTTGAAGAGGCCCTGCAGCGTTACCCGGCCCTGCACATCGTCAACACCTTCCTGCTCGATGGCATGAAGGTGGTGGGCGAGCTGTTCGGCTCCGGACAGATGCAACTGCCGTTTGTGCTGCAGAGCGCCGAAACCATGAAAGCTGCCGTGGCCACCCTGGAGCCCCACATGGAGCGGCTCGAAGGCGAGAGCTCCAGCAAGGGCAAGTTTCTGATCGCCACTGTGAAGGGCGATGTGCACGACATCGGCAAAAATCTCGTTGATATCATCCTCACAAATAATGGCTACGAAGTGATTAACCTGGGTATCAAGCAGAGCTGTGATGCAATCATCGAAGCTCAGCAGAAGCACCAGGCTGATTGCATTGCCATGAGTGGTTTGCTGGTGAAGTCCACCGCCTTCATGAAGGACAATCTGGCGGCCTTCAATGAGGTGGGCATCACTGCCCCGGTGATTCTCGGCGGCGCGGCGCTGACGCCCCGCTTCGTGCACGGCGACTGCCGCGCCACCTATGCGGGCCAAGTGGTGTATGGCCGTGATGCCTTTGCGGATCTGCGCTTCATGGACGCCCTGATGGAGGCCAAGGCGGCCGAGGACTGGGACGACCGGCAAGGGTTTCTCAACGGCACCCCGGAGGGTGTGGGCCTCAGTGACGGCCCGGCTGTGGAGCCCGGCGACAGCCCGTCCACCCGGCCAGATGACGGGGAAGCCACAGGTGCCGAGGTGGCGCCGGCAGAAGCCCTCCAGAAAGCCCAGGCGGGGCCCAACGATCACCGCTCCGACACCGTGCCGGAGGAGCAGGCCCTGGAACCGCCCTTCTGGGGCAGCCGCGTGCTCAGCGAGGCCGAGATTCCCCTGCATGAGGTGTTCGCCTATCTCGATCGCAACGCCCTCTTTGCCGGTCAGTGGCAGCTGCGCAAGACCCAGCAGCAGAGCCGCGAGGATTACGAGGCCATGTTGGTCGCCAAGGCGGAGCCGGTGCTGCAGCAGTGGCAGCAGCGCTGCCTCGAGGAGCAGCTGCTCACTCCCCGGGTGGCCTATGGCTATTTCCCCTGCGGCCGCCAGGGCAATGCCGTGCTGCTGTTTGCCCCCCGGAACCCCGCTCAGCAGCTGGGCCGCTTCGAACTGCCGCGCCAGCGCGGCGGCAACCGCTACTGCATCGCCGACTTCTACCGCGACCTGGCCAGCGGCCCCGCCGGCGAGCCCGTGGCCACCGACGTGATGCCGATGCAGGCGGTGACCATGGGCGAGCGGGCCAGTCATTTTGCCCGGGAGCTGTTCGCGGCCGACCATTACACCGACTACCTCTACTTCCACGGCCTGGGCGTGCAGATGGCCGAGGCCCTCGCTGAGTGGCTCCATGCCCGCATCCGCCGCGAGCTGGGCTTCGCAGCCCAGGAGCCCGAGGCGCTGCGTGACGTGCTCGCCCAGCGCTACCGGGGCAGTCGATACTCCTTCGGCTACCCGGCCTGTCCGAACGTGGCCGACTCGCGCCAGCAACTGGAGTGGCTCGGCGCCGAGCGCATCGGGCTGAGCATGGACGAGAGCGACCAGCTGGAGCCCGAGCAGAGCACCACGGCCCTGGTGGCCCTGCACAGCAAAGCCCGCTACTTCAGTGCCTGACGGCGCGCCAGGGGGCGCCTGGAGGCCCCGTAGCCTGGGGGCTCCTCCCTGGAGTTTCCATGGCGATTGCCGGTCCTGATGGTGTCGATGCCGCCATCCAGGCGGGAGTGGACCTGGACGGTTCACCCATCCCCGCAGGCATGCTCAGCCTCTACACAGAGGTGATGGAGCTCGAAAGCCGCCGGGCCCGCAGCGGCGTGACCAAATCAATGCGCAACCGGGTGGTCAAGACCGGCTCCAAGCATCTGGACCAGGCCAGCCTCGATGCCCGCCTCAAGGCGGCCGGTTGGGAGGGGCTGAAGGCCAAGGAGATCGCCTTCTTCTACGCCTGATCACAGCAGCTGGCGAGGCTGAGCGCCGGTGCTGGGCTCCGGCCTCAGCTGCACATCTCCTCGAGGCTGTCGATCACCTCCTGCTGGAACTCCTCCAGGTCAGAGGAGTCGCTGAGGTCGAGGCCCTCCCCTGCAGCGTTCTGGGTGAGCTCCTGGAAATGGAACGCCCCCTCCCCGTGGGCCAGGAACTCCATGGCGGAGGGTTCACCACTTTCTTTGTAGGCATCGCAGAGGGCCAGGAAGGCCGCATCCTCGGTGAATTCCCAGCTCATGTAGGGGGGCGCACAGAACGACGTTTGGATCGCGCTCTCCGACCTCTAACGCCTCCCCCCCGGAATCCGTCAACCATCTGGCCGAACTTTGCCGAGATGGCGGGCAGTCCGTCACATTCGCCAGACTGGTCAGCGCAGTCTGTTTGGACCACGTGACCCAGACCAGTACAAGGCCGGTGGCCGACCAGAACGTGCTCGGGGAGCCCCTGGAGCTGTGCAGCTGTGAGCCGATGACCGGCTGGTTCCGCGACGGCAACTGCCGCACCAACGGCGCCGACCTGGGCCGCCACACCGTGTGCTGTGTGGTCAACGAGGCCTTTCTCAACTACAGCCGCGCCCAGGGCAACGACCTGAGCACCCCGGCGCCGCAGTACGGCTTCCCCGGCCTGCGAGCCGGCGACCACTGGTGCGTCTGCGCACCGCGCTGGCTGGAGGCCTACGAAGACGGCATGGCGCCACCGGTGCGGCTGCAGGCCACCGAGGCCAGCACCCTGGAGGTGATCCCCTTGGAGGTGCTGCGTCAGCACGCCGCCTGAGCTGGCGCCCAGCCCGTTGTCGCTACCAGGGGATCGGCGCTCCATCCCAGGCCCAGAACCGCCCGCTCTGCTCCGGCCCCAGCCCCTCGAGCACATCGAGCAGGTGGCCAGCGGCCCGCTCGGGGCTGAACAGCCGCTCGGGGGGCACATTGGCCTGAAAGGGCCCTGAGAGGGCCGTGGCGGTGGTGCCGGGATGCAGCAGGCTGACGCAGCCGAGCGGCAGCCGCCGGCGCCATTCCAGGGCCAGGGTGTGCAACAGCTGATTCTGGGCGGCCTTGGCCGCCCGGTAGCCATACCAGCCCCCCAGGCCGTTATCGCCGATGCTGCCCACCCGGGCCGAGAGGCTGGCCAGATGAAACGGCTCCTGCTTCGGCAGGAACGGCTCGATCGCCTGGGCCAGCAGAATCGGGGCAAAGGCGTTCACCGCGAAGCTGCGCTCCAGGGTCGAGCGGCTCACCTGGGACAGCCGCTTCTCGGGCTGCAGCTCGGTGTCATGCAGCAGCCCGGTGCTGTTGAGCACGAGCCGTAGCGGTGGCCCCTCCGCCAGGTACTCGCCCAGCTGCTGCAGGCTGTGATCACAGGTCACATCCAGAGGCAGCCAGGCCACGGCAGGCTCAGCCGTGCGGCAGTCGCGCCGGGAGGCCCCCAGCAACTCCAGCCCCGGCGCACGGCGAGCCAGCTCCCGCAGCAGGGCCTGGCCGATGCCGCCGCAGCCCACCACCAGGGCCCGACCACACCAGGAGCGGAAGACGGAATCGGCACGGGCCATGGCGGCTCAGGAGAAGCGGGCCCGGGGGGGAGCCGAGGAGGCCCCATGGTGCCAACCTTGACGGCTCCCTCGCCGCGCTGCCCCATGCCCCTTCGCATCGCCGTGCTCGGCCGCGGAGCCTGGGGCCAGACCCTGGCTGAGCTGTGGCAGCAGCAGGGCCACAGCCTCAGCAGCTGGTCCCGGCGCGATGGGGTCGCCCCCGCCGGGGTGCTGCCTGGGGCCGATCTAGTGGTGGCGGCTGTGGCGATGGCGGGCATCGAAGGCCTGGCCCGCTGGCTTGGCCCCCACTGGCCCTCGGGCACGCCCCTGCTGAGCTGCACCAAGGGCCTCGACCTCGACCTGCTGGCCACTCCGAGCCAGCTCTGGCGCCGCCAGCTCGGCGCGGTGCCGCTGCTGGTGCTCAGCGGCCCCAATCTGGCTGCGGAACTGCGTCAGGGCCTTCCCGCCGCCGCGGTGCTCGCCAGCGACGACCTGCCGCTGGCCCAGCGGTTGCAGGCTGAGCTCAGCAGCAGCACCCTGCGCCTGTACACGAATCCCGATCCGATCGGCACCGAAGTGGCAGGGGCACTCAAGAACGTGATCGCCGTGGCGGCAGGCGTCGCCGACGGTCTCGCCCTGGGGGCCAACGCCCGGGCTGCCCTGCTGACGCGAGGCCTGGCTGAGATCGGCGTGGTGCTCGCCGGTCTCGGGGGCCAGCCCACCACCCTCTATGGCCTCGCTGGCCTGGGCGACCTGATGGCCACGGCCACCAGCGACCTCAGCCGCAACTACCGCAGCGGCCGGCTGCTCTCGGAGGGGCTGGCCCCGGCGGAGGTGGAGCGCAGCATCGGGGCCACGGTGGAGGGCCTGCGCACGGCCCGTGCGGCCCTGGTGCTGGCGGATCGCCATGGCTGGCAGCTGCCGATCACGGCCCAGGTGGTGGCTCTGCTGGATGGTCGCTGCAGTCCAGACCAGGTGGCCCAGGCGTTGATGCAGCGCCAGCTGCGGCCCGAGGTCCAGGGTCAGCCACAGCCACAGCCGTGGGCGTAGCCATGAAGCTTCCCGCCGTGCTGGTGGAGGCCTTTGCCTCAGGGCCCTGCAGCGGTAACGGAGCGGCTGTGGTGCTGGTCAACCAGCCGCTGCCCGACAGCTGCCTGCAGGGGCTGGCCCGCAGCCTCAACCAATCGGAGACCGCCTTCCTCTGGCGGCAGCAGCAGGAGTGGCTGCTCCGCTGGTTCACGCCCACCTGTGAGGTGGCCCTCTGTGGCCATGCCACCTTGGCGGCGCTGCTGGCCCTGGGGCACTGGGGCCTGGTGGTGCCGGGGTCGACGCTGCGCTTCCACAGCCTCAGCGGCCCCCTGGAGGCCAGGCTGCTCACCAGCCCCGCAACAATGGCGGCTGGCCTGGCTGCCGGCTGGATCGTGCTGCCCAGCAGTGGCCTGGTGCCTGCCCCGCTGCCCCAGGAACTAGGCAACCTGGTGAACACATGGCTGGCCTGCGGCGTTGAGGGCTACTGGACGTCCCCTCTCGGCTACACGGTGGTGCTGCTGCCGGCCTCTGCCCCCCTGGCCTCGGCCGTTCTGCCGGCCAGCGCTATTCCGCCCGGCCAACGCCCTGGACTGGTGCTGATGCAGCCGCTTGCTGCTGAGGGGCCGGCGGCGCCGGCGGTGCTCAACGAGACCTGCCGCTACCAGCTGCGGTTTCTGGCGCCCGGGCTGGGCATCGATGAAGACCCCGTCACGGGCTCTGCCCATGCGTTGGTAGCGCCCTGGTGGCAGCAGCAGCTGGGGCTGCCCAGGGTGGCGGGCTGGCAGTGTTCCCCCAGGCCGGGCGGCATGGTGTGCGAGGCCGCGTTTTCAGGCATGATCCGCTTGAGCGGATCGGGGCATCTCCTTTGGGACGGACACGTGCATCTCGGTTCTGGAGACAACTTTCCTGGCCGCTTGGGCTGAGGTTGAACAGCCCCTTCACCCGGCAGATGCTGGTGGCC
>NZ_JADEWP010000249.1:0-2797 GCF_015207535.1 Cyanobium sp. LEGE 06143
GTCTGGGGGCTGTGGGGGAAGGTCGTCACTCCACTGGGCCAGCCAGAGCCGGCGCCAGCTGCCCCGGGGGTCGCGGCGGAGGCGCCGTTCACTGAGGTACCAGAGGCGGTTGAGCTCGTAGCTGATCCCGTTGTAGTGCCTCAGTTGCGGGTCACTGGCAATGGTGGCGCTGTGGGTCTGGTTGAGGGCGATCATGGCGGGGTGGGCGAAGCTGCCGTCCAGTTCCTCGGCGCCGGCGCTGGCCTGGAGGCGGTCGCGGTAGTCGAGGTCCTCGCAGTAAGCGGGGTGAAAGTTGGCATCGAAGAGGCCCAGCCGATCCCAGCAGAAGGCCGTGAGCAGGAAGGCGCTGAAGCCGTGGGGCGGGGGCAGCAGCGGCAGAAACTGGGCGCGGCCTGGATCGATCCGGTTCAGGGCTGCCTGCAGCACGCCCGGAGCGAATTGCATGTCGTTGTTGGCCAGCAGCAGGGTGGAGGCCTCGGGAAAACTGGAGAGGATCAGGTTCCAGCTGGCCGCCACGCCCAGATTGGAGAAGGGCCGGGCGATGTGGATCCGATCCACCAGGGGATGGCCCCGCTCACGGATCGCCTCGAGCTGGGCCGACACTGCGCTGGGGCCTGCAGCGGCGGCGCTGTTGTCAACAATGGCCAGGGTGGCCACCGGGTGATCGAGACTCTCCAGCAACCGCTCGAGCAGATCGGGGCGGTTGAGGATCGGCACCCCCAGCAGGGGCAGGCTGCTGAGGCCCTCGGACGGCGGGGGAGGCGGCAGACGATCGAGCAGGCACCAGAGGCGCTCGATCGGGCCGTGATCGCCACTGAGCACCACCACGTCGGCCAGGCAGGCCCAGAGCTCAGGCTGGCGCAGCAGCGCGCGGCCCGGCCTTTCGGGCAGGGAGGTGGCCCAATCGCGCAGCCATTGCAGGAGCAGCTGGCTGGCAGACGCCACCTCCTGGCGCTCGAGGGCCGCTCTTACCCCAGCGGCCCGCTGCACAGGATCGAGCATGGTGCTGGGGGCGACGGCCACAGGCGCAGCTGAGCTTCAGGTCAGGGGTCAGAACCTGACGTTGTCGTCGGCGTCGTCGACGTTGACCCAGTTGCGGCCTCCGTCGTACTCGTACTTGGAGGAGCCGATGAAGAGGACATCGTTGTCATCGGCACCGCGGATGCGTAGGCCTCTGATGTCGGCATCATCCGAGAGCCTAACAACATCGCGATCCCCATCTCTGCCACCGAGGTTCAGGTTGGTATCGCGTACGTCGCCCCTGAAGCGGACTGTGTCGGCGCCATTGCCGGTGTTGATCCTGGACTTAGCCACGTTGCCGAAGACGAGACGATCGTCCCCATCGCCTGAGTCAATGATTGAGTTCTGAACACCCTTGAACCGGAGTACATCGTCGCCTGTGCCGGCATCAAGGTTGGAGCGTTTGAAGTCGCCCTGACTGACGAGCCTGTCATCGCCTTCACCCAGGTCGACGGAAGCCTTTCTGGAGATTCCACCGATCACCAGGGTATCGTCGCCGCCGCCGAGATCGGCGTCGAGCCTGCGGGAAACAACATCTTTCCGTGATCCTCTGCCCTCGGATGGACTTCCTGTGCGGAGCCTGACGGACTCGCCCCCAGCACTGCCATCGAGGTTAAGACCAACAATGGGGCTACCGTCATTGTTGAAAAACTGAATTCTCCCCCTGCGCTCAAAACCTTCGAGCTTCTGATCGCCCGTTTCTGTACTGGCAGATAGAGTGAATCCGCCCTGGCCAAAGGCGAGCGTTTGAGACATGGTTACAGTTAGGCCTATTGCTTACACATTACCAGAAACGCGCAGGATTGACCAAGCCATGTGCAATTTGCAAAGTGTCTACTCCTTTGCTGGCACTGGGTTTGCTGCGTTTTCTGTTCGACTCGATACTTTCTAGGGAGAGGTATTTGTGCATTTGCGCATCGTTTGAGCCATGCAGGATTTGCGCGAACCGGAACCAGGCGGGACGTTCTCGGCCCAGCTCGCGGCGTTGGTGCGCAGCGAGACGTTGGCGCGTAGCGCTGACGACTGGCTGGCGCTTGCGGAGGGCTACGCAGCCTCCCAAATTCTTGCGCCCCAGGATCACCGTCTTGCGGCCAATCGCGGCAACGCCCTGTGGATCGCCGATCGGCCGATGCAGGCCCTGGCGGCCTATCAGCGGGCCGTGCAGCTGGCGCCCGACGACCCGGTTGTGTACCGAGGGCTCGGAAATGTGCACTGCGACCGCCAGGCCTTCGAGGCGGCGGATCGGGCCTATGCCCGCAGTCGCGGCCTGGCGGCTGAGGCGATCACGGCCTGGAACCACAGCCAGTTGCTGATCGGGCTGGAGCGCTACACCGAGGGCTACGCCCTGGCCGAGAGCCGCTGGGATCTGGCCGGGCTGAAGCCATGGCGGGATCCGGCCACGGCCTGGCGGGGCGAGCCGGAGGGCTGGCGGGGACCGCTGCTGGTGTGGAGTGAGCAGGGGCTGGGCGACACCCTGCAGCACGTGCGCTGGCTGGGTCCCCTTGTGCAGAGGCGCGGTGAGGCTGCCGCACCCCTGGTGCTGGAGGTGGAGCCCTGTCTGGTGGAACTGCTCCGTCAGGGGCTGGCCCACCTGGAGCCCCGGCCGGTGGTCCGGGGCAAGACGGGTGGCGATGCGCCGACCTGGCGGGGAGCCCAGGTGTCGCTGCTGAGCCTGCCGGGCCTCCTGGGGGGGGCACCGCTTCCCAAGGCGGCTGCCTGGTTGCAGGCGGTGTCGTGGGCGCAGCCTCGGGAGCTTGGACGTCAGGGGCAGCAGGGC
>NZ_JADEWP010000250.1:0-2794 GCF_015207535.1 Cyanobium sp. LEGE 06143
GCTGCGGAGCACGCAGAGCACCGCCAGGGCGACACAGAGAGGGCAGTGGGCCAGACCCATGGGCAGCGAGTAGGTCCCTGATGGGCACGGCGTTGTCCCCACCATGGCAGGGGCGCCGGGCGAGGAGGGTGGCGGAGCGGCACGATTGCAACAGAACCGGGCCGATCTACAACGGGAGCACCCTCCAGGAGATCCCTTGCTGCGGCTGAGTGAGCTGAAGCTGCCCCTGGACCATGGAGAGGCCGAGCTGCCGGCGGCGATCTGCCGGCGACTGCGGCTCAGGCCTGGCCAGCTGCGCGACCACCACCTGGTGAAGCGCAGTGTCGATGCCCGCCGCGGCAAGCCGATCCAGCTGGTGTACAGCCTGGATCTGGTGCTTGATCTCAGTGAGCGGGAGCAGGAGCGGCTGCTGCAGCGCTTCCGCGGCGATCGCCACCTGAGGCCCAGCCCCGACAGCACCTATCACCCCGTGCTGCCCGCCGGCAGCGGCAGCAACGGCGCCGCCACCCGGCCCGTGGTGGTGGGCGCCGGACCCTGCGGCTACTTCGCCGCCCTGCTGCTGGCCCAGATGGGGCTGCGCCCCCTGCTGCTGGAGCGGGGGCCGGCCGTGAAGCAGCGCAGCGCCGACACCTTCGGCTTCTGGAAGGGCCAGCTGCCGTTCAACCCGGAGTCGAATGCCCAGTTCGGCGAGGGCGGTGCCGGCACCTTCTCCGACGGCAAGCTCTACAGCCAGGTGAGCGAACCCCTCCCCTACTGCCGCAAGGTGCTGGAGGAACTGGTGGCGGCAGGAGCCAACTCGGAGATCCTCACCCTGCACCACCCGCACATCGGCACCTTCAAGCTGGCGACGGTGGTGCGGGGGCTGCGGCAGCGGATCGAGGCCCTCGGCGGGGAGGTGCGCTTCGGCAGCAGGGTGGAGGGGCTGCTGCTGGCCCCAGGCAGCCGCAGGGTGCAAGGCGTGCGGCTGGCCGATGGCCACACGATCACCACCTCTGCGGTGGTCTTGGCGGTGGGTCACAGCGCCCGCGACACCTTCCTGAGGCTCGAGGAGTGCGGCGTCGCCCTGGAGCCCAAGCCCTTTGCCATCGGCCTGCGGATCGAGCATCCCCAGCCCCTGATCGACCGGGCCCGCTGGGGCGAGGCCGCCGGCCACCCCCGCCTGGGCGCCGCCGAGTACAAGCTGGTGCATCACTGCAGGGGGCCTGGCCTGAAAGGCCGCAGCGTCTACAGCTTCTGCATGTGCCCGGGCGGCCTGGTGGTGGGGGCCACCTCGGAGGCCGGCGCGGTGGTGACCAATGGCATGAGCCAGCACTCCCGCAACGAGCGCAATGCCAACAGCGGCCTGGTGGTGCCGGTGACTCTTGAGGATGTTCGGCCCTACCGCCGCTTCGAAGACGACCCCCTGGCCGGGGTGGCCTTCCAGAGGCACTGGGAACAGCTGGCCTTTGCCGCAGGTGGAGGCACCTACCAGGCACCGGTCCAGACCGTTGCCGACTTCCTCACTGGCATCGACCCGGATGGACAGGGCGAAGGGGGCAGCACGGGCGTGKKTRYMWSMKACMNAGCCAGGGGTGCGTGGGGCCAACCTGGGTGGCTGCCTGCCGCCCTATGTGCTTGAGGCCCTCAGGGAAGCGCTACCGGCCTTCGAGGGCAGGCTTCCGGGGTTCTGCAGCTCCAGTGCCCTGCTCACCGGCGTGGAAACACGCACGTCATCACCGGTGAGGATTCCACGCGATCGCACCAGCCTAGAAAGCCTCAACACCCCCGGGCTCTACCCGGGAGGCGAAGGGGCTGGCTATGCCGGCGGCATCCTTTCAGCCGCCATCGACGGCATCAAACTGGCTGAGCAGGTGGCTCTGGCCGTGGCTCAATCCTGAGCAGTCACTCGTCCTCGTCCTCACCCCCGAGGGGCACCAGACGGATCTGCTTGCGACCCAGCTTGATCTCGAATTCATCTCCGGGCTCGAGGCCGAGCAAAGCGGTGTAGGCCTTGCCCACCATCAAGTTGCCGTTGAACTGTACCTTGGTGGAAAAGCTGAGCTTGCGCCCTCCCTTGCCGGTGGAGGGAGCAGCACCGAAATCCACCCCCTTCGCACTCAGAAGGGCTTCGTAGAACGCTGTGAAGTTCAGCCGCTCGCTGCCGTCTTTCTTGGTGGACACATACCCGCAAGCTCTCACGAGATCGGATTTACCAACATCGCCCAGCTCTTTGACCTTGGTGAGGAGGTCTGTTCCGGTCAGCATGAAATCAGAATCGCACTAATCACAGCTTAACCATTCAACCCAACCGATTGCAAGCAACGATCATGACTCTGCAGGTTGTCTGGTTTCGTCGGGATCTTCGGCTCAGCGATCATCCAGCCCTGTGTCATATCAGCTCCAGCGCACGGGTTTTACCGCTTTTCATACTGGACCCTGCCCTGCTGAGACATCCCGAAACGGGGGCCGCCCGTGTGGCCGTCATGCTGGACAGCCTGGCCAGCCTTGGGCAGGATCTCAGAGCCCGTCAGTCGCGGTTGGAAGTGCGCTGGGGCGAACCAGCCACCACCCTCCTGCAGGTTGTCCGCGACTACGGCGCCGATGGCGTTGTGGCCCATGTGGACACAGAGCGCATCGTAGGCCGGGTCAGCGATGCCCGCGTCAATCGGATGTTGGCAGAGGCCAGGATTCCCATCCATTGGATAGAGCCTCCGGGAGCAGTCGCTCCACTGCTGGCCTATAGCGATTTTCGGCGATCCTGGCACGCGGCGATGGCGCAGAAACCGCTGCCTGCTCCCACCCGACTGCGCACCCC
>NZ_JADEWP010000251.1:0-2763 GCF_015207535.1 Cyanobium sp. LEGE 06143
TCCGGTGGACTGGGGGGCCGTGGCGGGGCGATGGCCCAGTTGGCGGCTGCGGCTCTCCGCCGGTCCCATCGCCTGGCAGGAGGCTGCGGCCCTGGTGCCGGTGTCAGCTGCGGGCCTGCTGGATGGAGCCAGCCAGGTGGGCGATGTGGTGCTGCGCCGGGCGGACGGCTTCATCACGTATCACCTGGCCACGGCGGTGGATGAGCTCACTCTCGGCATCGGGACGGTGGTGCGCGGCGAAGACCTGTGGAGCTCCACCGCCGCCCAGGTGGCCGTGATGCGCGAACTGGGAGCCCCACCTCCCAGCTATGCCCATGTCCCCCTCTGGCGCGAGGAGAGCACGGGCCAGCGGCTGAGCAAACGCAGCGGAGCCGAGGGGCTTGAGGGCCTGCGGGCCAGGGGGTTGGATGCGGCCGGCGTGGTGGGGCTGCTGGCTGCCAGCGCCGCTCTGGTGCCGCCGGGATCGCGGCTGAGCGCCGCGGAGCTCCTGCAGCATCTGGCCACGAGGGCGACAGCCGCTCAGGAGCGCACTTCTTAAGGAAGCTTTCGGGAGCGCGGTGTGCGAATCCACGCACACTGGTGATGTTCCCCAGCGGCTGGCACGAGGCCTAGTTGATCAACACCCCAGCCCGGCAGCTCGCGAGCGCCGGCATGACTGAACGGCGTGTCTGCGAAGCCCTGTCTACAGGGATGTGCTGCCAGTGCGGYGGCAGTGGCGTGCTGCGGCTGGATGGCCAGCGCTATCGCACCTGCATGGCCTGTGTGGGACAGGGCAGGCAACGGCCCAAGCTGGTGCTGGCCGCCGAGGTGCTGCAGATTCCGCTGCCCCGGCTGCAGGAGCCGATCAGCGGGTCGGCTTCTTCTGCTGCTGCCTGATGAAGAAGGCGGCGGTGGCCACGACCACGGCCAGGGGGGCTGCGGTCAGCAGCAGCAGGATCACGGCCGTCCAGTCGGTGTACATCGCCGCCAAGTCACTTGATCCCATCATCCCAGCCAGGATTCCCCTGCGTGCCGTCCCCGTGCCTTTGTGATGCGACTTCTCTCCCGCGCCCTGCTCGGAGCACTCCCCGGTGCCGCCGCCCTGGGCCTGGGCTTGGTTCCCCCCTCGGCGGCCAACGTGGTGTTCGATGACTGTCAGCCCACGGTGGACGGTGGCGTCACCTGCGACACCCGCCCCACCGGCGAGACTCGGGTGGATGACGAGGCGGTCCGTTTCGGCCTCTATGACGCCGCCAGCCCCGGCTGGAACGAATTCGAGCCGTTCGAGGCCGATGACGAGATGTTCGGCGGCAACGAGACCTGAGCGCTCAATCTGTGCTCCGGCGCTGACAGCGCCCTGATCCCCTGCTAGGCCTGGATTGGCGATCGGTCCAGGTCATGGCAGCGACGCTTCTCCCGCCCAGCCCTGCCGAAGGGGCTCCACCGCCCCCCGACGCGCGCATCAGCCACATCGTGCGGCGCCATGGCGCCAGGCCCGGCGAGCTGATCGAGGTGCTGCACCGGGTGCAGGAGCTGCAGGGCTGGTTGCCGCCCCAGGCCCTGGCCCAGGTGGCCCGGGAGCTGCAGCTGCCCCAGGCCCGCGTCTACGGGGTAGCCAGCTTCTACCACCTGTTCCGCCTGAGGGCCCCCACCGCCCACCGCTGTTGCGTGTGCCTGGGCACCGCCTGCTTCGTCAAGGGCGGAGCGGAGCTGGCGGCGCAGCTGGAGCGGCGGCTGGCACTGCGGCTCGATGATCCCGCCGGCAATGGCGCCTGGAGCCTGGAGACCGTGAGCTGCCTGGGGGCCTGCAGCCAGGCGCCGGTGCTGGTGGTGGACGGCCAGCTGGAGGCGCAGCTGCCGCTGGATCAACCCGAGCGGCTTCAGCAAAGGCTGGCTGCCCGGATCCCGGCTGTGGCTGAACCGATCGGAGGAAAGGGCTGATGGCAGCCGCGGCCCAGCTGCGTTGCTGCGGCGCCAGCGGCTGCCGCGCCGCCGGCAGCGAGGCCCTGCGGCAGGCCCTTGAGCAGGCGGCCCCCGCTGGCGTGGGCGTCAAGAGCGTGGGCTGCCTGCGCCTCTGCGGGCGAGGCCCCCTGGTGGCCGTCGATCGGCCAGGTGAGAGCTCTGGCCCTGATGCTGGCCCTGCCCCTCCCGGCGACTCCCTGCTGTTCGGGGAGCTCCAGCCCAGCGAGGCCGAAGCGCTTGTGGCCTTGGCCCAGGGCGAAGGGGGCGGCGCCCTGGCGGATCGGCAGCTCGACCTGCGCCAGCCGTTCTTTGCCCTGCAACACCCCGTGGTGCTGGAGAGCTGCGGGCTGATCGATCCCACCAGCCTGGATGACGCGCTGGCCCATGGGGCCTACGGCCAGCTGCGGCGACTGCTGCAGGAGTGCAGCCCCGAGCAGGTGCGCGAGCAGGTGAAGCGCAGCGGCCTGCGGGGCCGGGGAGGCGCCGGCTATCCCACGGGCCTGAAGTGGGACACCGTGGCCCTGCAGCCTCCCGGTCCCCGCCTGGTGGTGTGCAACGCCGACGAGGGCGACCCCGGTGCCTTCATGGACCGCAGCGTGCTGGAGGGCGACCCGCATCGGCTGATCGAGGGCCTGGCGATCGCCGCCTACGCCGTGGGCGCCGAACAGGGCTTTGTGTATGTGCGGGCCGAGTATCCGCTGGCGATCGAACGGCTGCGGCTGGCTCTGGAGCAGGCCCGCCGCCACGGGCTGCTGGGGGCCCCGATCGACGGCAGTGGCTTTCAGCTGCAGCTGGAGCTGCGGGTGGGGGCCGGTGCCTACG
>NZ_JADEWP010000252.1:0-2727 GCF_015207535.1 Cyanobium sp. LEGE 06143
GGCCCCCCTGAACCTGGATCAGCTCGGCGAGGGCCCCGTGCTGCTGCAGCTATTCCTGCGCGGCAACCCCTTCCGGGGCAGCGCCGGCGGCGATGAGCCCTGGCCCGCGGCCGTCGCCCAGCTGCTGCGGCATGGCCGGCTGGCAGGCCTGGCGATCTACGGCAGCCCCTACCTGTGGGAGGCCCTGCAGCCCCTGCTGCCGGAGCCGTTGCCGGCGGCCTACAGCCCCGGCCAGATGCCCCGGGCCCAGGCCTGGCTGCTGGGCCGCCTGGGGCTCGCCGACCGCAGCGCCGGCCAGGCCTTCACCGACTGAACCGCCCGAGACCCCATGCCGAAGCTGAGCCTGTCGATGGTGGTGCGCAACGAAGCGGAACGGCTGGAGGGCTGCCTGGCCTCAGTGGCCGGCTTCGTGGATGAGATGGTGCTGCTCGACACCGGCTCCAGCGATGGCACCGTGGCCCTGGCCGAGCGGCTTGGTGCCGTGGTGCATGCCCTGCCCTGGCCGGGCGACTTCGCGCCGGCCCGCAACGAGGCCCTGCGCCACGTGTCCGGCGACTGGGTGCTCGTGCTCGACGCCGACGAGCAGCTGCTGGAGCCGGCCCGGGCGCCCCTGCGCCGCCTGCTGGAGCAGCCCGACCTGCTGCTGGTCAACCTGCTGCGCCAGGAGCGCGGTGCCAGGCAGTCGCCCTACTCCAGCGTCAGCCGTCTGTTTCGCCGCCACCCCGCCCTCCACTGGAGCGGCGCCTATCACGCCCAGGTGGATGACAGCGTGCTGGCCCTCCAGCGGCAGCAGCCGCACTGGCGTATCGCCGACTGCGATACCCCCGCCCTGGTGCACGACGGCTATGCCCCCGCCCTGCTGGAGCGGGGCAACAAGGCCGGGCGGCTGCGCCAGGCGATGGAACAGGAGCTGCGGCTCCAGCCCCACGATCCCTACGCCTGCGCCAAGCTCGGCAGCCTGGAGGTGAGCGAAGGCCGCCTGCGGCAGGGCATCCGCCTGCTGCGGCGCGGGCTGCAGCACTGCCCCTCCGGGGCGGTTCCGGAGCGCTACGAACTGCTGCTGCATCTGGCCATCGCCCTGGCGAACGAGGACAAGGCCGCCGCCGCCGACCTCTACCGCCAGGCCCTGGAGCTGCCCCTACCGGGCCGGGTGAGCCTGGGCGCCCGGCTCAACCTGGCCGCCCTGCTGTGCGAGCAGGGGGCCCTGGCCGAGGCGGCCGAGCTCTGCGGCCACGCCTGTGCCATCGCCCCTGAGGTGGGGCTTGCCTGGTACAACCAGGGCCTGATCGAACGCCGCCGCGGCCACCTGCCCCAGGCGATCACGGCCTACCGCCGCGCCCTGGAGCTGGACCCGCAGCACGCCGAAGCGCAGCAGAACCTCGGGGCGGCCCTGCTGCTCAGCGGCGACATCGCCGCAGCCCGCGGCGCCTTTCGCCAGGCCCTGGAGCTGCTGCGGAGTCAGAACCGCCAGGGCGAGGCCGAGGCGCTGCGGCAACGGGCCTCTGCCCTGGTCAAGCTGGAGGACTGAACCCTTGTCTGAAGCCTCCATGTCTGAGCCCTGCCTGGCCGGCAGAACCATCGCCGTGACCAGGGCCGAAACCCAGATCGGCGCCGCCCGGCGCCTGTTCGAGGCGGCAGGGGCCCAGGTGGTGGACCTGCCCGCCCTGGTGGTGACGCCGCCGGAGTCGTGGGGCCCCCTCGATGACGCCCTCGATGAGCTCGAGGACTTCCACTGGCTGGTGTTCTCCAGCGGCAATGGCGTGGAGGCTGTGGAGAAGCGGCTGGGGTTGCGGGGTCGCAGCCTGGCCCACCGGCCCCGCAGCCTCAGGATCGCCGCCGTGGGCCGCAAGACCGCCGCCCAGCTGGAGGCGATTGGTGCCCCCGCCGACTTCGTGCCGCCCAGCTTCGTGGCGGACAGCCTGCTGGAGCACTTTCCGGCTTCGGGCTGGGGTCTGCGGCTGCTGCTGCCGCGGGTGGAGAGTGGCGGCCGCACCGTGCTGGCCGAGGCCTTCGCCGCAGGCGGGGCCAGAGTTGTGGAGGTGGCCGCCTACGAGACCCGCTGCCCGGCCGGCCTGCCCTCCGCCGCCGTGGCAGCCCTGGAGCGGGGGGCACTCGACGCGATCACCTTCAGCAGCGCCAAGACAGTGAGCCACACCGTTCAGCTGCTGCAGGCGGGCTTCGGCGAGGCCTGGCCCCACTGTCTGCGGGATGTGGCGGTGGTGTCGATCGGCCCCCAGACCAGCCAGCGCTGTGAGCGGGAGCTCGGCCGGGTGGACGCCGAGGCCGATCCCCACGACCTCGAGGGCCTGGTGCAGGCCTGCGTGGAAGCGCTCAGAGCTCAGCCGACACGGTCTGACGCCCCTGACGCAGGGTGAGCAGACCACGGTCGGCGTTGATCGCGGCCACTGTCCAGCCCGGCGGCAACAGGTCGGTGCTGCTGCCGCCTCTGTCACCCACACTCAGGGCCCCACTGGTGGCGCCATAGTCCACGATCGCCTTGGCCGTTCCGGCAGAGCTGATCACGCCGGTGAAGCGGAACGACGGCGGCAGGCTGAGCCGCGCCGAGGCGGGCCTGCTGCCAGGCGTGGCCGAAACGCTCGGCGCCATGGGGGCGAAGGGATCGTCGCGGCCCGATGGGATCGATGCCAACACCTGGTTGGGTGTAGGCAGGGGGGTGAGGCCCGTGAGCACCGGCGGCTGGGCGGCTGCCGCAGGGCTGGCTGGGGC
>NZ_JADEWP010000253.1:0-2711 GCF_015207535.1 Cyanobium sp. LEGE 06143
CCCCGACACCCCCCTGATCCTCTACATCTCCGGCAGCGCCGGCGTGCTCGAGCGCATGGCCAGCACCGGGGTGGACTTCATCTCCCTCGACTGGACCGTGGACATGGCCGACGGCTGCGCCCGGCTGCCCGAGCACCTCGGCGTGCAGGGCAATGTGGATCCGGGCCTGCTGTTCGGCACGCCGGAGGCGATCCGCGCGCGCATCCTCGACACGGTGCGCAAGGCCCGCGGCCGCCGCCACATCCTCAACCTTGGCCACGGCATCCTGCCGGGCACCCCGGAAGACAACGCCCGCGTGTTCTTTGAAACCGGCAAGGCGGTGAGCGAGCTGCTCGGAGCCGCCGTTTGAGCCCAGGGGTGCAGCGGCCCCAACGCATCCTGATCACCGGCGCCAGCGGCTGCGTTGGCCAGTACATCGCCGATCTGCTCTACCGCGAGACCGACGCCGAGCTGCTGCTGCTGCTGCGTGATCCGGCCAAACTCACGGCGGTGCMCCAGGACGATCCCCGCGTGACCCTGGTGGTGACCGACCTGCGCGAGCTGGGCAAACCGGGCCAGGAGGCCGCCGCCGCCGCCATCGGCTCGGCCAGCCGGATCATCCACACGGCCACGGCCTGGGGGGATCCCGAGCGGGCCCAGCGGGTCAACGTGGAAGCCGTCAAGGTTCTCCTCAGCCTCACCGATCCGGAGCGGCTGGAGCAGCTGATCTATTTCTCCACTGCCTCGGTGCTGGATCGCCGCCTGCACCTGCTGCCCGAGGCGAGCCGCTACGGCACCGAGTACATCCAGACCAAGGCCCTCTGCCTGCAGCAGCTGGAGCACCACCCCCTGGCAGCGCGCATCGTGGCGGTGTTTCCCACCCTGGTGTTCGGCGGCAGGCTCGATGGCGGCGGCCCCTTCCCCACCAGCTACCTCACCGCGGGCCTGGGGGAGGCGGCCCGCTGGCTGTGGCTGGCCCGCTGGCTGCGGGCTGACGCCTCCTTCCACTTCATCCATGCGGCCGACATCGCCCGGGTGTGCTTGCACCTGACGACCCAGCCCCACCAGGCCAACCCGGAACCGGCCCAGGGGCCGCTGCGCCGCCTGGTGCTGGGTCAACCCGCCGTGACCGTGAATGAGACCGTGCGGCAGCTGGGCCGCTGGCGGGGCACCTGGATCCCGGCCTTCGGCCTCGACCTGCGTGGCTGGCTGGTGGAGGGCCTGATCAAGCTGCTGCGGATCGAGATGACGGCCTGGGACCGCTTTTCGATACGGCAGCGCCATTTCATGCACCAGCCGATCAGCCCGCCGGAGCGCTTCGGCGAGGTGAGCCACGCGCCCACCCTGGAGGCGGTCTTCGCCGATGCGGGCCTGCCGCAGCGGGGCCCGCTGCCGCCGCCGCCCGGCCGGGGGTAGGGGGATGCGCTGCCATGTCGCAAATGTTTCGAAGCTCGGCGTCGCCAAGCACAGCCGCCCCTGTGGCGCTTAAGTTTTCGCGTAGCCCATGCCTGATGCGCCCCTCCATGCGCCGTCTCTTTTCCCTGATTGCTCTCTGCCTCGCCCTGGTGTTGGGCGCAGCCCCCAGCTATGCCGCTGATGTCGCCCACGGCGGCCAGCTCTTCTCCGCCAACTGCGCCGCTTGCCACATGGGCGGCGGCAATGTGGTGAACGCGGAGCGCACCCTCAAGCAGGACGCCCTTGAGGCCTACCTGGCTGATTACAGCAGCGACCACGAAGCCGCCATCGCCTACCAGGTGACCAACGGCAAGAACGCCATGCCCGCATTCGGCGGCAAGCTCAGCGAAGGCGACATCGCCGACGTGGCCGCCTACGTGGAAGACATGGCCGGCAAGGGCTGGGCCTGAGTTCCCGGCCTGGCCAACCCCGAAAGGTGGGCCAATCACCGAACAGCAAGCGCCCCGGTCTAGGCCGGGGCTTTTTCATGTCTTCCTGGTGGTGGTGACCTCGGCTCAGCCTGAGGGTCGTCCTTCAGGACGCAGCCGAATCCTGTTTGCGGAGCGCAAGAACGGCCAGATACAGATCCTCGGGTACCTCGCGGATGTCGTATTCACTCGGCGGCACCCCGTGCACATGGCGATGCACCGCCATCCAACAGTTGCGCTCAGGGTCACGCCCGGTGGCGTCAAATTCCCTGGAAGCCTCGACAAGCTCGGCGATCAACTCCTGGGGGTAGACGGGTGCTTCCATACCGATCTCCATGGCGGGTCACTGCAGCGCCACGGTACCGGCGTCGAAACCGGGTCAGAGTAGGAGCGATTGCTGGAGCCACGATGGCCAACCCCTATCGGGCCTTGATGCTGGGCCTGGCCGTGAGCCTGGTAGGGCAGTTGGGCCAGGCGGCCCGCGCCCAGAGGGTGATCACGGGTGGTTGCCCCATGCTGGTGCCGGAGAGCCAACGGGAGCTGCAGCCCAAGCGGCTGCCGGCGAACCAGGTGAGGGGCAAAAACGAACTCGGCTGTCTGTCACCCCATGACGCGGTCTATGGGGCCGACGGCTGCCCGCTGCGGCTGTGTGGGCCCAACGCCGGGGTGATTCAGCTGCCAGAGCCGTAGGCCACCTGGCAGACGGCATTGAGCAGCTGAGCTGACCGCTGCCCTCCAGGTTGTAGTTGAAGCTCACCCCGCCGGTGCCCACACTCTCCACGGAGCCATAGTCAAGCTGGATGTCGGTCTCGGGCACCACGATCAGCGTGGACTGCTGGTCTGCCGCAG
>NZ_JADEWP010000254.1:0-2704 GCF_015207535.1 Cyanobium sp. LEGE 06143
TAGTTGGACACCTCGTAGTGGCCATAGCCGGCCGCCCCCAGCGCGGCGCTGCTGAGCTCCATCAGGTCGGCGGCCAGATCGTCATCGGGCAGGGCCAGCCGGCCCTGCTCCAGGCGCCTCGCGAACACGGTGCCGGGCTCGATCGTGAGGTCGTACACCGAGAGGTGGGGAGCGCCCGTGGCGACCGCCTGGCGCAGCTGGTCTCGCCAACCCTCCAGGTTCTGGCCGGGCACCGCCTGGATCAGATCCAGGCTCCAGCTGGCCAGGCCGCCGTCGCGCCGGGCCTGGGCCAGCCAGCGGCAGGCCTGGCGCAGGTCGTGGCCGCTGTGGCGTCGCCCCAGCTGCTGCAGCACGGTGTCGTCAAAGCTCTGGCCACCGAGGCTCACCCGGTTCACGCCGGCGTCCAGGTAGGCCAGCAGGCGGGCGCGATCGAAGCTGGCGGGATCCAGTTCCAGGCTGATCTCCGCCCCTGGCACCAGCCCGAAGCGCCGCTCCAGGGCCTCCAGCAGCGCCCCCACCTGCTGCGGCTCCAGCAGCGAGGGGGTGCCGCCGCCCAGATACACCGTCGACAGTGGCGGCGGTGGCGGGCCCACGGGCCAGGGGGCCAGGGCGATCTCCCGCAGCAACAGCTCCAGGTAGGCCGCAATCGAGGCGGAACCGGGCTGGCCCTGGGCCGCCCCGGCCCGGTCGCCCAGGGGCACCACAGGAAAGTCGCAGTAGAAGCAGCGCCGGTGACAGAAGGGGATGTGCAGGTAGGCGCTGCGGGGGGGCAGGGCGGCGGACCCCAGCGGCCGCACCAACGGTGTGGAGGCGATCAAGTGCGGTTACCTCCGCAGGCCAAACCGGCGGGTTTCAGCCATGCTGCGCATTGGATCGCCCGGAGCTCGCCACACAGCGTCAATGGTGGACTCCCTCATCCTCATCCTGTTCATGATCTCCGGTGCCGCCGCCGGATGGCTGGGGGTGGACCTGCTGCCCAAGGCGATGCTGGCCGAGGTGGACAACCCCGAAGGCCTGCGCACGGTGCTGGGCGGCTTCGGGGCCTTCTTCGGGCTGATCGCCGGGGTGTTCTTCGGCCAGCTGCGCCGCAGCCTGATGCGCCAGGTGCGCAGCATGCCCACCGACCTGCTGGTCAGCCGCGCCGTGGGGCTGATTCTCGGCCTGCTGGTGGCCAACCTGCTGCTGGCACCGATCCTGCTGCTGCCCCTGCCCTGGGAGGTGGTGTTCGTGAAGCCCCTGGCGGCGGTGCTGAGCAACGTGTTTTTCGGCGTGTCCGGCTACAACCTCGCCGAGGTGCATGGCCGCACCCTGCTGCGCCTGTTCAACCCCAGCAGCACCGAGGCCCTGCTGGTGGCCGAAGGGGTGCTGCAGCCAGCCAGCGCCAAGATCCTCGACACCAGCGTGGTGATCGATGGGCGCCTGCGCGGCCTGCTCGACTCCGGTGTGCTGGAGGGCCAGGTGATCGTGGCCCAGTGCGTGATCGACGAACTCCAGGCCCTGGCCGATTCCAGCAACGCCGAGAAGCGCGGCCGCGGCCGCCGCGGCCTCAAGCTGCTCACCGAGCTGCGCGAGCAGTACGTGCGCCGCCTGGTGGTGAACAGCACCCGCTACGAGGGCAAGGGGGTGGACGACAAGCTGCAGGCCCTCACCGCCGACACCGGCGGCACCCTGCTCACCACCGACTACAACCTGGCCAAGGTGGCCGAGCTGAAGAGCCTCAAGGTGCTCAACCTCAGTGAGCTGGTGATCGCCCTGCGGCCCGAGGTGCAGCCCGGCGATGAGTTCCAGCTCAAGATCGCCCGTGAGGGCAAGGAGGCCGACCAGGGCGTGGGCTACCTGGATGACGGCACCATGGTGGTGGTGGAGGGAGCCCGCGAGAACATCGGCGAGCGCCTGCCGGTGGTGGTCACCGGCGCCCTGCAGAACCCAACCGGCCGCATCGTCTTCGCCCGGCGCGAGCCCGTGCTCCATGCCACCGCCAGCGAGGCGGGCAGCCATGGCAACGAGCGGGGGGGGGAGCGATCCACACCTCCCGCCAGCAAGCGCAAGCCGAGGGCCTCCCGCTAGGCTCCGATCCAGTGCCTGTCAGGGTCAACGGATGTCGGTGTCAGCTCCCTACTACGGCGATTCCGCCGTGATGCGCACACCGCCGCCGGACCTCCCCTCCCTGCTGCTCAAGGAGCGGATTGTGTATCTGGGCTTGCCGCTGTTCAGCGACGACGAGGCCAAGCGCCAGATGGGCATCGATGTGACCGAGCTGATCATCGCGCAGCTGCTCTATSTGGAGKTCGACAACCCAGACAAGCCCATTTTCTTSTACATCAACTCCACCGGCACCTCCTGGTTCACAGGCGATGCGATCGGCTTCGAAASCGAGGCCTTCGCCATTGCTGACACGATCAGTTATGTGAAGCCACCGGTGCACACCATCTGCATCGGCCAGGCGATGGGCACCGCGGCGATGATCCTCAGCGCCGGCACCAAGGGACAGCGGGCGGCCCTGCCCCACGCCACGATCGTGCTGCACCAACCCCGCAGCGGCGCCCGCGGTCAGGCCAGCGACATCCAGATCCGGGCCCAGGAAGTGCTGCACAACAAGCGCACCATGATGGGCATGCTGGCCACCAACACCGGCCGCAGCGTTGAGGAGCTCTCCCGCGACTCCGACCGCATGACCTACCTCACCGCCGACCAGGCCCTGGAG
>NZ_JADEWP010000255.1:0-2693 GCF_015207535.1 Cyanobium sp. LEGE 06143
CGGACATGCTCTCTGGCCTTGGCAACAAGTCCTTTATTGCCGAGCTGATGCCCAAATACCCGATTTACCTGCCGATGCTGCCGGAAGAGGCGCGGGCGGTCATCGGCATGGTGCATGATAATACCCGGCCGGCATTGAAAATGTTGCAGGCAGAAGGCTTCAACTTTAACGGTATGGTCGACATCTTTGATGGCGGGCCGGCGGTGGAGGCATTCGTGAACAGTATCCGAACGGTGCGGGAATCCATCAATCGCCACGCCATGGTCGTCAACAAACCGATCAATCTGGACGTGCCGCCGGAACAGCGGGTGATGATTTCAAACCGGTCGTTCCGGGACTTCAGGGTCACCACCATTCCCATAGAGTGTATTGGCCCGGATACCGTACGTATTCCCCGCGAAGTGGCGGAAGCCCTGCTGATCGAGTCCGGAGATCCGGTACGCCTTGCGCCCTTGAAGGAAAGCGCTTTGTCACCCATTCATACACTAAAGGGCCAGGAAAGTGAGGACGAGAAAATTCTCGACCGGGTGCGCCATTATCGTAACCGGCATGGTCAGGATTAGCGCTGAAGCCGCTGACAAATTCCCTAATTGGAGGTGAGGAACAATGGCAAACCTGTCAGGCAATCTTTTTATAGACGGGCTGTGGATTCAGGGCCACGGGCAGCCATTTGAATCGTTACAGCCGGTCACGGGTGAGACTGTCTGGGACGGCAACGGCGCTAACCTGGAAGATGTAGACGCCGCCGTTCGCGAGGCCCGGGCTGCATTTGCACCCTGGCGGCGGAAGAGTTTTGCCGAGCGCCAGGCGGTGGTGGAGGCGTTTGCCCAGCAGCTGGAGGCCAACAAAGAGGCCCTGGCCCACCAGATTGGCCTGGAGACCGGCAAGCCGCTGTGGGAATCCCGCACCGAGGTGGCGGCGATGATTGGCAAGGTGCCTATTTCCATCCGGGCTTACAACGAACGTACCGGGCACTCAGAGTCGGATGTGGCCGGAGGACATGCGGTGCTGCGGCATCGGCCCCATGGCGTGGTGGCGGTGTTCGGCCCTTACAACTTTCCTGGCCATTTGCCGAACGGCCATATTGTGCCGGCCCTGCTTGCGGGCAACACCGTGGTGTTCAAGCCCAGTGAGCTGACACCGGGCGTTGCCGAAATGACCGTGCGTTTCTGGGAAAAGGCAGGCCTGCCGGATGGCGTCATTAACCTGGTCCAGGGCGGGGCTGATACCGGCATATGCCTGGCCCGCCACCCGATGATCGACGGTCTGTTCTTCACCGGCAGCTCCAATGTTGGTCATCTGCTGCACGAACAGTTTGGCGGCCAGCCGGAGAAAATCCTGGCGCTGGAAATGGGCGGAAACAACCCGCTGATTGTGCAGAACGTGGCGGATGTAGACGGTGCAGTTCATCACACCATCCAGTCTGCGTTTTTGTCGGCGGGCCAGCGCTGCACCTGTGCACGCCGTCTGCTGGTTCCCAAAGGCAAGAAAGGGGATGAGTTCCTGGCCCGGCTTGTAGACGTTGCCTCCCGTATTCAGGTGGGCGATTTTGATGCGGAGCCCCAGCCGTTCATGGGCTCGGTCATCTCGGCCCAGGCGGCCGAAATGCTGCTGCAGGCCCAGGCCGATATGTTGGAGAAAGGCGCCAGTTCCCTGCTTGAGATGAAACAGCTGAAGCCGGGCACAGGCTTGTTGTCACCAGGTATTGTCGATGCCACGGAGGTGGAGCTGAAGGATCAGGAATTCTTTGGCCCGCTGCTGACGGTCTACCGCTACAAGAGTTTTGACGATGCCCTGGAGCTGGCCAACAACACCCGTTTCGGGTTGTCGGCGGGCATTCTGAGTGACGACCGCAAGCTGTATAACCGGCTGGTGGAAGAGGTGCGCGCGGGCATTGTGAACTGGAACCGGCCGCTGATCGGGGCCAGCAGCGCGGCACCGTTTGGTGGTGTGGGCGCCAGCGGCAACCATCGCGCCAGTGCCTATTACGCGGCGGACTACTGCGCCTGGCCCATGGCCTCGCTGGAGGCTGGCAAGAGTGAAATGCCAGATACCCTGGCGCCCGGCCTGACATTTGACTGACAGGAAGCCTGCTATGGTGAAACACGCGGTTGAAGCGAATTTTGACGGGCTGGTGGGCCCCACCCATAACTACGCAGGGTTGTCCTGGGGGAATGTGGCGTCGAAATCCAACGTGAACTCGGTGGCCAATCCCAGAGAGGCCGCCTTGCAAGGGTTGGCCAAGATGAAGCAGTTGGCTGACCGGGGCTACGTTCAGGGCGTCTTGCCGCCCCATGAACGGCCACACTTGCCAACACTGCGCGCCCTCGGGTTTACCGGTAATGACCGGCAGGTGCTGGAGCAGGCTGCGAGCACAGACCCCTCCATTCTGGCCGCGGTGTCGTCCGCATCTGCCATGTGGACCGCCAATGCGGCGACGGTGTCCCCCAGTGCCGATACCAAAGACCATCGGGTACATTTCACTCCGGCGAATCTAAGTGCCAAGTTTCACCGGTCCATCGAGCACCGGGTGACCGGCCGCGCCCTGAAAGCCATTTTTACGGACGAAAGCTACTTTGCCCACCATCCGGCCTTGCCCTCGGTTAGCCACTTCGGGGATGAGGGCGCGGCCAACCATACCCGGTTGTGCAGCCGTTATGGTGAACCCGGTGTGGAACTGTTTGTGCTGTCTG
>NZ_JADEWP010000256.1:0-2672 GCF_015207535.1 Cyanobium sp. LEGE 06143
GATCTGGGCCGTCATGCTCGGGTCAAACTCAATCAGTTCCGCCAGCTCTCTGGCGGTGGCTTCCGTATTGGCGGTCAGGCGCAGAATCCGCAACGCCAGCGCCGGCATGGGCGGAAGACGATAGAGTTTCTGCAGTTTGTCAGCCACTTCGTCGAGGCTCAGCGCGCCACGGGAACCATTACCCTGCCCCCGGATAACCAGGTGCCCTTCGCGGGCACCCGCCAGTGCCAACCGGAAGGAGCGTCCATCCATCACAACCAGGGTATCGTTGGTGCCAGCTGAGAACACCACTTGGTCGGCGGTGGTGAGATCTTCGTCAATCAGCACCGGCAGATCCCAGGCATTCCCGACCGGTGGCACGAATCCTGGCTCGCAGTCGCCAAACAGCCTCGCTGTCTGGCGCGCGGTCAGCGGCTGCAGGCGACGCCCGGTAAACTGATGCAGGGTGTCCATATCCAACGTACTGTCGAAGCGATGCACCGCCATGACCACACCATTGATGTCGATCAGCAGCGTGGGCTGGATAAAATCATGCTGGGGCTTGCCAGAGGCAAGAACCGCCGCATCGAGATTGCTTACCGGTGCAATTTCGATCTGCTGATAGCTGATACCCTTACGGGCGAGGTAATGCGACAGTCGCTCTGACAGTGCCAACGGGGAAGACTCCTTTATCCGGTTCAGGGCTTTCCGGCCCCGGCGTTATTATGCACGTTAGCCCGTATTACGCATACCAGCGGCGATGCCTGCCATGGTGACTTTCAGCGCCCGCTCCACCATATCCGGCACCTCACCTTTGCCCTCACTTTCGCGGTCGCGTTTGAGCAACTCCGCCTGAAGGTAATGCAATGGGTCCGTGTAGGGGTTGCGCACTCTCATGGAATGGGCAAACACCGGTTCGCTCTCCAACAGGGCTTGCTGATCCTTGAGCTCCAGCACACGCTCGATACAGCCGTTCAGCCGTTCCCTGAGGCTACTCCCCAGGGCCCTGAGGCTTTCATCCTCCACCAGGGTCTGCTCGTAATAACTGGCAATGCGCAGGTCGGCTTTGGCCAGCACCATTTCCAGCATGTCGACATAGGTGCGGAAAAACGGCCAGCCCCGCATCATCTCACGCAGCTCTGGCAGGCGCTGGTGCCGGGCGGCTTCCTCCAGGGCCACATCGCTGCCCAGCCAGCTGGGCAGCATCAGGCGCATTTGGGTCCAGGCAAAAATCCAGGGAATGGCTCGCAAACTCTCCACGCCACCGGTGGCTTTCCGGCGCGCCGGTCGACTGCCCAGGGCCAGCTTACCCAGCGCCGTTTCGGGTGTAACCTGCCGGAAATAAGGCACGAAATCCGGGTTCTCCCTTACCACTTCCCGGTAAGATTTGAGGGAACGCTCCGTCAGCCAGTCCATCATCTCGCGCCAGCTGTCCTCGGGTTGTGGCGGTGGCGCCAGGGTCGCTTCAATGACGGCAGTGGTGTACAGGGTAAGGCTTTGTACCGCCAGCCGGGGCAAACCGAACTTGAATCGGATCATTTCCCCCTGCTCGGTAATCCGGAAACTGCCGTTCACCGATCCCGGCGGTTGCGACAGAATCGCCCGGTTCGCCGGGCCGCCACCACGGCCCACCGTGCCGCCGCGACCGTGGAACAGGGTCAGGTGCACGCCATACTGGCGGGCCACCTGGGTGAGTTTTTCCTGGGCCTGGTACTGGGCCCAGGCTGCCATCAGCTGGCCGGCGTCCTTGGACGAGTCCGAATAGCCGATCATCACCTCCTGGCGGCCCTGACAGTATTCGCGGTACCAATCAACCTGATACAGGGCGGCCATGCTGTCTGGCGCGCCCTGAAGATCGCTGAGGGTTTCAAACAGCGGCACCACGCGCATCGGGAACTTCATTCCCGCTTCCCGCAACAACAGGATCACGCTCAATACATCCGAAGGCTTGCTGGCCATGGAGATAACGTAGGAGCCCAGCGCTTCCGGGGTCTGGCCCGCCACCACCTCGCAGGTAGCCAGCACTTCCTTGACGGACTCTGAGGGTTCCCAGTTGCGGGGCACCAGTGGCCGGCGGCCTTGCAGCTCGCGCAGCAGGAATGCCTGCCGGTCGTCTTCCGACCAGGACAGATAGTCTCCCAGCCCCAGATAATCCACCATCTCTGCCACTGCCTCCGCATGCCGGGAAGCCTCCTGCCGGATATCCAGGCGAATCAGCGGCAGTCCGAATGTGTGAGCACGGCGAATGGTGTCCAACAGCGGGCCGTTGGCAATTTGCGCCAGGCCGCAGTCCACCAGTGAGCGATAACACAGCTCCAGCGGTGCCGTCAGGTCTTCGTTCTCGAACAGGATACCGGTGTTATCTGCCACCCGGCCTTTAACGCCGGCCTCGGCCCAGTCCCGGGTGCGGATCAGGCGCTCCCGCAGCTCAGCCAGCACTTGGCGGTAGGGCTCCCGGGAATCACCAACTCGCTCCCGGAGTTCATCACTGGCCTGCCACATGGACAGCTCGGCCCTCAGGGCCTGAATGTCCCGCAGGTACAGATCGGCGGCCATCCAGCGGCCCAGCAAAAATACCTGGCGAGTCACATCGTGGGTTACGTTCGGGTTACCGTCACGGTCTCCCCCCATCCACGAGGCAATACGGATCGGGGAGTTCTGCAGGGGCAGGCCTTTGCCCGTTGCATCAGAAA
>NZ_JADEWP010000257.1:0-2661 GCF_015207535.1 Cyanobium sp. LEGE 06143
GCCCCAGCCTGCGGCGCTGCTGGGCGGCGCTGGTGAGCCTGCTGCTCCTGTTCGGAGCCGCCACCCCTGCCCTGGCTGTGTCGGCGGCGAGTTTTCCTGCCGGTGCGCCCCAGGAGCGGGTGCTTGATCAGGCCCAGGTGCTCAGCCGCGCCGCCAATGGCGAGCTGAGCCGGGAGCTGGATGCTCTGCAGGCCGCCCAGGTGGAGGCCCATCTGGTCACCGTGGAGCGGCTGGACTACGGCATCAGCCTGCGCCAGCTCGGCCAGCAGTTGCTGGAGCGCTGGGCGGTGCAGGGCAGTGACAAGGGCCAGCTGTTGTTTCTGATCGACACCAAGACCAACACCGCCGCCGTGGTGGCGTCTGCGGCCCTCGACAGMYGKSTNAWCRMMGASMKGCTCAAGAGCACGGCCCGCACCACCATGGCCCAGCCGATCCGCGAAGGGGCCCGCTTCCGCCAGGCCAGCCTCGATGGCATCGCCCGCCTGCAGACCGTGCTGGACACCGGAGAGGATCCCGGCGAGCCCTTGCAGGTGGAGGCCTCCACACTGCCGACCAATGTGCCCACCCGGGAGGAGACCGCTGACAGCAAGGCCTTCACCTGGGTGATCGTGCTGCTGGTGGTGGGCACGGTGGTGCCGATGGCCACCTGGTGGGTCTTCTCCCGCTGAGCATCCATGGCCATCACCAACTGGCTCGGCTCCTTCCGCCGCGCCCAGGCGCTCGACCTCAGCCACGACCTGGAGCGGGGCTATGAGGCTGCCCTGCTGATTCAGACCATCGAGCTGGAGCACTACAACGACCGCCCGGTGCGTCCTGAGATCGTGCTTCCCCTGCCCGCCGGCGCCCAGGCGCAGCTGCTGCGCCGTTTCCAGGCGGCCCTGGAGGTCTGCCGGCAGAGCCTGGCGAGCCTGGGGCAGCATCGCAGTGAGCTGGTGGGCCAGGAGCTGCGCCAGCTGCAGTTGATCGAATCGGTGCTGGCGCGCTACGACGGCAGGCGCAATCCCCTGCCCGCCATCAGCCGCACACCCGAGGTGTTGCCCCGCAGCCTGCTGGGCGTGGTGAACCAGGTGCGCCGCCAGCTCGATCCGGAGGCTGAGGCCAACATGGTGGCCGGCTTCCGCCGGCGCCGCGATTCCACCCTGGTGTCGCTGCGGATTCTGCTGTTGCTGGTGCTGGTGCCTGTGCTCGTGCAGCAGATCAGCCGCACCTATGTGGTGTCGCCCCTGGTGGATCGCTTCGCCACCGACTATGCCTTTCTGAGCTACCCCAAACCCCAGCTGGAAGAGCGGGCCGTCGAGCAACTGCGGGTATACCGGGCCGAAATCGAATTCGATTCGCTGCTCAGGGGCCAGGAGCTGCCCAGTGCCACCGAGCTGCACACCAAGCTGGCCCAGCGCGCCCAGGAGCTGAAACAGGAGGCGGATCAGGAGAGCACCCACGCCATCAAGAACGTGCTCGCCGACCTGGGCGGGCTGGTGGGCTTCGTGCTCGTGTGCGTGGTGTGGCGCCGCGACCTTCAGGTGCTGCGCAGTTTTCTGGATGAACTGGTGTATGGCCTGAGCGACAGCGCCAAGGCCTTTGCGATCATTCTGTTCACAGACATCTTTGTGGGCTTTCACAGCCCCGAGGGCTGGACCGTGCTGCTGGATGGGGTGGCCAACCACTTCGGTCTTCCCGCCCAGGAGAATTTCATCCTCCTGTTCATTGCCACCTTCCCGGTGATCCTGGCCACGGTGTTCAAGTACTGGATCTTCCGCTACCTCAACCGCGTGTCGCCCTCTTCTGTGGCCACCCTGCGCAACATGAATGGTGGCGGCTGATTCTCCGGCCTCCAGCGGCGGGGCCCTGGCCCCCCGCCGTCAGCTGGTCACCGGCCCGGCCCGCAGTGGCAAGAGCCGCTGGGCCGAGCACCTGGCACGGCAGCATCCCGGACCGGTGCTGTATGTCGCCACCGCCGGGCGCCATCTCGAGGATCCCCACTGGCAGGCCCGGCTGGAGATCCACCGCCAACGCCGCCCGCCTCATTGGGCTCTGGCGGAGCTGCAGGAGGGGCTGGCGGACGGCCTGAGCCGCTTGCAGCCGACTGAACTGGCGCTGGTGGATGCGCTCGGCTCCTGGGTGGCCTGGGGGTTGGAGCAGCCGCCGCTCAGCTGGCAGGCCAGTGTGGAGGCCCTGGCCAGCGCCGTGGAAGCCTGCCCGGGACGGCTGATCCTGGTGAGTGAGCAGACTGGCTGGGGTGTGGTCCCCCCCACGGCAATCGGCGGCCTGTTCCGCGACCGGCTCGGCGCCCTGGAGCAGGAACTGGCCCGCCGCTGCCAGCGCTCCTGGCTGGTGGTGGCCGGCCGGGCCCTTGACCTGCAGGCCATCAGTGAGCCTGTGCCGCGCTGATCCCATGCCACGAATCGTGCTCTATCAGCCCCAGATTCCGCCCAACACCGGCAATGTGGCCCGCACCTGCGCCGCCACGGCCCAGGAGCTGCATCTGGTGGAGCCCCTCGGCTTCGAGATCAGCGACCGCAGCCTGCGGCGGGCCGGGCTCGACTACTGGCCCTACGTGCCCCTCAGCCGCCACGCCGACTGGGCCGCCTTCGAGCGTCAGCGCCAGCAGTGCGGAGGAAGGCTGCTGGCCCTCAGCGCCCTCGCCACCACCCCCTACATCGC
>NZ_JADEWP010000258.1:0-2634 GCF_015207535.1 Cyanobium sp. LEGE 06143
CCAGCCAGCCCTCGATCCGCTCGGCGAACACCGCCCGCGAGCAGTGGCGCTCCGCCCAGCGTCGGCAGGCCGCCCGCTCCACCCCCAGCGCCCGTTCGGTGGCCAACGCCAGGGCCGCCCGGTCATCGGCGGCCGCGAGGGCACCGGTAAGCCCCTCCTGCACCAGTTCCCCCGGGCCACCGCGGGCATAGGCGGCCACCGGCACACCACAGGCCATGGCCTCCACCACCACGTTGCCGAAGGCCTCGTTCCACTTCGGGGTGTTGAGCAGCACCGCGCAGCGCCCCAGCTCGCGCTGCAACTGCTCGGTGGGCAGAAACCCCCGCCACTGCAGCGTGCCGGGGGGCACGGAGCTCTCCACCCAGCGGGCATAGGCCGGATCCTGGGGCAGACCCCACACCGCCAGGGGAATCTGCAGCTGGGCCGCCACGGCCGCCGCATCCTCCAGGCCCTTCTCGGGGGCGATGCGGCCGGCCCAGCCCAGCAGCCGCTCCGGCTGGGAATTGAAGCCGTACTGATCCAGATCGAAACCGTTGCCCACCAGCCGCGGCGCTGCCGGCAGGCTGAAATCGGCGGCCTGGGCGGCGGTGTGAAAGGCCAGGCGCCCCGGCTGGCGGGCCGCCACCTCAGCGATCACCGCATCCATCGCCTCGCCCACCGATCCCATGCTGATCAGGTGGGCCAGGGGCGTGGTCACGTGGGGCGTGAGCCAGAGCGGCAGCCAGTCATAGGCGAGGTTCAGGATCACATCGGCGCGATGCTGCTCGCTCAGGGCCCGTCGCCAGAGGCGGGGCAGCAGGCCATCGGCCGGGATCAGCACGGGGCTGTGGCGCTCCTGGTGCTGGCAGCTGGGCTGGGCCTCGCCCCGCTCCAGCCAGAGCTCAGCGCCGCCGCAGCTGGGCGGCAGCCGGGAGGCCTCGGCGGCCAGCACCATCACCTGGTGGCCGCGCTGCAGCAGCCCCGCCACCAGGGAGAGGGCCGTGAGCTCCACACCGCCACCGGCGCCGCTGCCCAGGGGGCCCATCGGGGTGTTCACCACCAGGATCCGCATCAGAGCGGTCCTCCCCAGAGCTGCTGGCGGCGGTTGATCAGCAGCACCGACACCATCGCCAGGCCGGCCCCCAGCCACTGCAGCGGCGAGAGCCGCTCCTGCAGCCACACCACCCCACAGAGCACGGCAAACACGGGAGTCAGGAAGGTGAGAGCGGTGAAGCCGGTGAGATCACCGCTGCTCGCGAACCAGAAGAACAAGCCGTAGGCCAGGGCGCTGCCCAGCAGGCTGGCGTAGGCCATCAGGCCCCACTGCAGCGACGACCAGGCCGGCAGCCAGGGGCCACCCGAGGCCAGCAGCGGCGCCCCATGCAGCGCCAGCAGCGGCAGGCCCCCGAGCAGCATGTGCCAGCCGGTGACCGCCAGCGGATCGCTGTGGCGCACGGCATAGCGGCAGAGCACCGTGCCCACCGCCATCGCCACCGCCGCAGCCAGCATCCAGAGCTCGCCATGGCTCCAGGCCCGCTGATCCAGCACCAGGGGTCCTTCCAGCCACCAGTGGCGCAGCACGGCGGCCGGCAGACCCAGGCAGAGGATGCCCAGCAGCCCGAGCACCAGCCCCAGCCAGCCCACCGGGTTGATCGCCTCGCCGAACAGGCTGCGGGCCATCAGGGCCACCAGCAGGGGCTGGGAGTCGATCAGCACCGAGCCCAGGCCAGCCCCGGTCTGCACCAGGCCCCGGGCCAGCAAGCCCTGGAACAGGGCCCCGTCCACCAGGGCGAAGGCGAGCAGCCAGGGCCAGTCAGCGCGTTGGATGGCAAGGGGACGGCCCAGCAGCAGCGCCGCCAGCAGCAGCAGCACCCCGGCCGGCAGCAGCCGCAGGGTGGCCACCAGCAGGGGCCCGCCGTCGCTGAGCAGCGGGCGCATGGCCGCCATCGCCGTGCCCCAGAGGGCGAACGGCAACAGCATCAGCAGCCAGCGCAGGGCCTGGGGCATGGGGGCGGTTTTCAAGGCCGGTGGAGGCTTCTTTTTAAGATCCGGCAACCACACAAGAGTTCCATGGTCTGGCCCTGGCGCCGCAAGACACGCCGCACCATGGCGCGGATCGCCATCGAAGGCCCCATCGGCGGGGGCACGCGCACCAGGGTGCTGAAGGCCCTGCGCCAGGTGGAGCAACGGGAGTGCCCGGCCCTGCTGCTGCGGATCGACAGTCCCGGCGGCACGGTGGGCGACAGCCAGGAGATCCATGCCGCCCTGCTGCGGCTGCGTCAGAAGNNCTGYCKSKTRKWGGCCAGTTTCGGCAACATCTCCGCCTCCGGGGGGGTGTACATCGGCGTGGCGGCCGAGAAGATCGTGGCCAACCCCGGCAGCATCACCGGCTCGATCGGCGTGATCCTGCGGGGCAACAACCTCTCGAAGCTGCTGAAGCGGCTCGGCGTGAGCTTCGAAACGGTGAAGAGCGGCCTCTACAAAGACATCCTCTCGCCGGATCGGGCCCTGAGCGAGGCGGAACGGGAGCTGCTGCAGAGCCTGATCGACTCCAGCTACCAGCAATTCGTGGACGCCGTGGCTGAAGGGCGCCAGCTCGAGACCAAGGCGGTGCGGGCCTTCGCCGATGGGCGCGTGTTCAGTGGGGCCCAGGCC
>NZ_JADEWP010000012.1:0-25285 GCF_015207535.1 Cyanobium sp. LEGE 06143
GCGCAGCGCATGGCTGCGGCCCGGCTCCGGCCGCTCCTTCTGCGAGTGGAAGGGGGTGGCCAGCTACTGGGATCTGCTGCGGGATGACGGTGGCCCGCAGGAGCGCCGGCTGAGCCGCGCCCTGTGGAGCTATCCCCAGCCCACCGAGCGCTTCAGCGCCCTGGCGGGCTGGTTTTCTCTCTATCCGGCCCTGATGGACGGCTGCTGGGTGGATGGCGAGCCGGTGCAGCCCCAGCCCGGCGGCTTCTACGGCGGCTGGATCCTGCCCTGGCTGCAGGGCCCGTTCAAGGGAGATCCTGCCCACCCGGAGCTGAGATGAGGGTGCGGGTGGGGAAGGGCATGCCGCCGCCGTGCTCGGCCACCACCGCACCGATCAGCAGCAGCACCCGGTGCTGCACGGCCCAGGCCACCTTGATGTCGCCGCTAAGGGCGAAGCAGATCAGGCGCAGGTCCAGGCTCGAGTCGCCGTAGCCGATGAAGTGCACCAGGTGGTCCTTGGCGCGATCCACACCCTCCACCTCGAGCACCCGCTCCTGCAGGGCTGAGCAGATGGCCGGAATCAGGTGGCGGTCGCCGTAGCTGAGGCCGAAGGGAATCACCAGGCGCCGGCTGTCGATCTCGGCCACGTTCTGCACCGGCTGGGTGGTGAACACGCCGTTCGGCACATAGATGCGCTGCCGGTCGGGATCGCGCAGGCGGGTGTAGAACCAGCTCACGTTCTCCACGGTGCCCAGCAGGGAGAGCTGGGGCAGGCTGATCGTTTCGCCGATCGTGAAGGGCCGGTTGATGTAGATGCTCAGGCCGCTGAGGGCGTTCTCCACGATCGTGCGGGCCCCGAAGCCCAGGGCCGCCGCCCCGAAGCCCCCGGCCGTGATCAGCACCGACGGCGACACCCCAAACATCTGCAGCACCTGGAAGCTGAGCAGCACCCAGATCAGGATGCTCAGCAGCTTGGTGAGCACGTCGAACAGGAACATCCGGTCTTTGCCGTCCAGCTGTGGCAGCAACTGGCCGGCGTAGCGCTCGGCCTTGCCGCTGAGTTCAGCCTTCCAGCGCAGCAGGGTCCAGAACACCCCCAGCGCGATCAGGCCATCCCGCAGGACGACGCCGCCCCGGGCCTGGGCCAGCAGATCCGGAGCGGCCAGGCCGGCGGCCCACCAGAGGACTGTGCCGAGGGCCAGGGTGAGGCAGAGGCTGAGCTTGCTCAGCAGCAGCAGGGCGCGCCAGAGGGAGTCGCTGCGGAAGCGGCGGGCCAGCTGGTCGAGCACCAGCCACAGCGCCGCGGCCAGCAGCAGCCCCGCCAGCAGCAGCTGCAGGTTGAAGGGCAGAGCCGCAGCGGCAGCGGTGGAGGGGGACATGGCGATCAGCTCTTCGGACTGCGCAGGCGCCACAACAGATCGGGCCCCAGGCCGCGGGGGGCGCTGGTCTGCCAGCTGGGCACCTGCTCCATGCCAGTGAACCCCAGATCCCCCAGGGGGGTGTGGGCCGGGGTGCCGCCCATCACTTTGGGGGCGATCAGTGCCGCCAGCTCCTGCACGCACTGCTGATGCAGGGCGGCGCTGGCCAGCTCGGCGCCGMATTCCCACAGCACCTGGTTGCAGCCCCGCCGCGCCAGGTGCTCCAGCAGGGCCTGGGGCTCGCACTGCTCCAGCACCAGCCGCTCGATGCCGAGCCGGTCGAGCTGAAAGCGTCTGCGGGCCGGGGCGCCGTAGCCGTGGGCCACCAGGGTGGGGGCTGCGTTGGTGTCCCAGAGCCTGGCCTGCCTGGGCAGATCGAGGCTGCGGCTGATCACCACCCGCAGCGGCTCCGGCCGGCGCCGCCCGCGGGAGGTGAGCAGGGGATCGTCGGCCCGCACGGTGCCGCCGCCCMCGATCACGGCGTCACAGCGGGCCCGCAGGCCATGCACCCAGCCGCGGGCCTCAGGTCCTGTGATCCATTGGCTGGCCCCATTGGCCAGGGCGGTGMGGCCGTCCACCCCCATGGCCCACTTGAGAATGCCGAGGGGGCGGCCGTGGCTGAGCCGGTGCAGAAAGGCCCGGTTCAGCTCCCGCGCCTCGGCTTCGCAGACGCCCTCAATCACCTCCAGCCCCGCCTGGCGCAGCTGCTGCAGGCCGCCGCCGGCCACCTGGGGATTGGGGTCGGCCATCGCCACCACCACCCGGGCCAGGCCCGCCGCCAGCAGCGCCTCAGTGCAGGGCGGCGTGCGGCCGTGGTGGCAGCAGGGCTCCAGGCTCACCACGGCGGTGCCGCCCCGGGCTCTTTCGCCCGCCTGGGCCAGGGCGCCCACCTCGGCATGGGGCCCGCCGGCCCTGGCATGGAAGCCCTCCCCCACCAGCTGGCCCTGTGCATCCAGCACCACGCAGCCCACCATCGGATTGGGGCTGGTGCGGCCGGCGCCCAGGGCTGCCAGCTGCAGGGCCCGCTGCATCCAGGGGCGCCAGGCCCGCTGCCGGGCCGTCATCCCAGGGGGGCGCTGGACAGGCTGCGCCATTCCGCCACCACGAAGGGCGGCACCGGCAACTCCACGAACACGCCGGGCAGCTGCAGCCGCAGGGGCCGATCCTGCTGCAGATCGGCCAGCAGCGGCGCCAGATCGAACTCGGCGGCGGCATCGCGGCCATCGGCCGCCAGCTGGGGGTTGTCCAGGGTGAGGTCGCCGAGCTCCCAGCTGTTGCGGCCGCTGCGCACCAGCAAGGCCGTGGGGTGATTCAGGCGCACCCTGCCGGGGTAGCCCACCACCCGCAGCCGCAGCGGACCGCCGGGGCGGCCCTGGCGGTAGGCCACCAGCTGCCAGCTCTGGTAGTCGAGGTCGCGCAGGCTCTCGAGGCTGCGCACCACGGGCACGCCGTTCTCATCCGGGTGGGCGTCCACCTGGGCCAGGGCCGGCGCCCCGCCAGCCAGGCCCAGCAGCAGGGCGAGCACGAGGCTGACGACGCCGCTCATGCCAGCGCCTCCCGCTCGGCACCGGGGATCGGCTGCCAGTTGGTGTGGGTGGCCCACAGGGCCCAGATCGCCATCGCCCGCAGGTAGTGGCAGGCCCGGAAGGTGTTCACGGCGGTGATCGCCTCCGGCGTGCGGAACTGGAGGCCGCCGCTGTACACCTGCTCCACCACGGCGCCGGTGATCGCCAGCGCTGTGGCCTGCTCGCCCATCAGCCGGTAGTAGGCAGCCAGACCGAAGTTGATGCCGGTCCACACCTCCAGGGGGTGGGTGCCGTTGGGATCGAGCGGGGTGCCATCGCGGCGCAGGCCGTTGGCCACGCCCAGCCTGCCGCCGGCGAAGCCCTCGAAGCAGGCCTCCTTCACCGCCTGCAGGGCACTGCGGGCCCGCTCGTCGGCCACCACCGGAGGCAGACCCAGCAGGCGGGCGTAGAAGTCGCCGCAGAGCTGGTCGGCCATCACCACCGGCGTGCCGCTCTCGGCATCGATGTTGTAGTACTCGCCATTCCAGAGCAGCCGATCGAAATTGGCGCGCGACTGCTCCAGCCAGCTGCTGAACTGCCGCTGCTGGCTGGAGGTGTCGAGCCCCAGCTCCAGCTGCAGCCGCTGCCCCATGGCCAGGGCCGCCTCCAGGGCGGCGATCCAGAGGGCGCCGCAGTAGGCGCTCACCCCTTTGAGCGGCCAGTCGTCAAAGGTCTGGTCAGGCGCGCCGCCGTTGTCGGGCAGGCCGTCGTCGTTGGCATCGAAGCTCTTGAGGTATTGCAGGGCCTGCACCGCCGCCGGCCAGCAGTCGGCCAGGAAGCGCAGGTCTTCGCCGCCGGGGGCGAGGCGGAAGGTGCGCCACACCTGCAGCACGAAGTCGCTGGCCAGGTCTTTCCAGAGGTTGCAGTCCTGGTAGGCGGTGTAGTTGGTGGCGTCCCAGGGGCGCTCGTTGGGGGCGCCCAGGTCGTGGGGGGTGGCGCCGGCCAGCTTGCGGGGGGCCTCCACCCGGCCCTTGCCCTGAGTGAAATACCAGCCGATCGGCCGGGCCGTCGCATCGGCCGCCGGGATGGCCCGGGCGAAGCTGCGCAGCACGCTCTTGTCGAGCTCCGGCCACAGCTGCAGCAGGGCGAAGGAGCCGTAGAGCCGCACATCGAGGCTCTCGTACCAGGCGTAGTCGAGGCACTCCAGCACCCCGAAGCGGCCCACGGGATCCTCGGGGCTGGCGGCGCTCCAGAGGCTGCCGCCGGAGGCCAGGTCGTAGAGCTCGTTGAACAGGGCCATGCGCAGCGGCTCCGGCAGGTCGGTGCGCTCCAGCACCGGCCGCTGCCAGGCCTCGATCTGCTCCAGCCAGCCACCCCAGTCGCGCAGGGCCTCGGCGGCGATGGCCGCGGCGTTGGCGCCGCTGGCCCCGAAGTGGTCGGTGTAGCGCCGCAGGGCCGAGCTGCCGGTGGCGAAGGCCGTCACGGGCAGGTCCCAGCTGATCACCACCGGGATCTCGATCGTTTCGCCCGGTTCGAGCCGCAGCTGCACGGCCAGGGCGGCGCTGGCGGGGTCGTTCGCCCCGCTGCGGCGGTCGTTGTTGCTGTCGGGAATCGAGCCATCGCGCTCAAAGGGCTCCCACAGCTCAGCGCCGTCACCGGCGGGGTTCCAGCGGCTGCAGCGCTGGATGCGCAGCCCTGGGTGACGCTGCTCCAGGCCGGCATCGGTGGCGATGCACCACTGGCCCTGCCCCTCGGCGATCGGGTCGGCGACCTGGCCCTCCAGCAGCACGCCCTTGAGCGCCCCGTCGTCGACCCAGCGGTTGCGCTGACCCTCGCTGCGGCCGATGGCGGGCAGGTAGTTGTGCTCGGGGCTGCCGTCGTCGCGGAACTTGACGGCTGCTGTGGGGTCGGTGTTGGTGAACCAGCCGGTGGTGTTGCGCCAGCTCAGCAGCAACGAGAGATCGAGGGGGCGGCGGCTGGGGTTGCTGAGGCTCCAGCGGAACACCGCCACCGGATAGCTGCTGCGCTGGTAGTCGCCCGGCAGGATCGGACTGAAGGCCTCGCAGCCCACCTGGGCGGCGAACACCCCCGTGTAGCTCGTCCAGCTGAGCGGATAGCGGGCGGCGTAGGTGCCGGTGCTGCGCTCGCTGGAGCTGGCCGGATACCAGCTCCAGGCCGTCAGGGGCGCTCCGGCCTCCGGGCGGGAGGCATCGGCCCCGGGGGCCACGGCCAGGGCGTGGGCGCGGCTGCTGTCGCCATCGCTCTCGTAGAGGGCGAACTGGCAGTCGGGCAGGCAGCCGAACCAGTGCTCACCGCCATCGAGGTTCCAGAGGTTGAAGCTGCCATCGGGGGCGCGGCCGAGACAGCCGGCGCCGAAGCCCCCGAGGGGCATGCCGTGGTTGGGGCCGTCATCGAGGTTGCTGGCGTAGCGCACCGTGTAGGGCTGCTCCCAGCCCAGGCCGAAGGGCCGCGACCAGCTGGCCGGCGGTGGGTTGCCCGGTGCCCCGGCCCCCCGGCCCTGCAGCAGGGTCTTGAGGGTGGAGAGTCCGAGGCGCGCCATGGAGCGGAGGGAAGTGGGGCCAGCTTGTCAGAGATGGCCGGTGTCTTCCTGGTCGATGAGGGCATCGAGGGTGACGGCGGAGCGCACCAGGGCCTGGTAGCGCTGCACGACGCGCCGGTTGCGCTCGATCCAGTTGCCGGGATCACCGCTGGGCAGGGCTGTGCTGTCGCCACTGAGCAGTTCCAGGTCCTGCTGCTGGGCCAGCAGGGTGAGCACCAGCTCGTGGATGCGCTGGCGGCGGTCGCTCATGCCGGGGCGGTGAAGGCTCAGTTGGCCATCATCGCGCCCCACGCCAGTGGGGAGCCTGAATCCGAGAGTCCTGGCTTCTTTACCCCGGGGGCCATGCCGGAGGCTGACAATTGCTGGATCCAGCGGTTCGCCAATGACCGCCGCGCTCTGGCGTGGGGTGTGTAGTCCCACCAGGTTGTTCAGCTGACAAGGGGGTGTGAGGTCGCCAGGGTCGGGGTGTCACCGCCCGCCCCAAGACCTCACCTCCCATGCATAGCCACCCCAATGCGCGACTGACACTGATCAGTCGACAACGCCTGATTCGTCGACACCTCGATGAGGGCGTGCCGCTCAAGGCCCTTGCTGCCGCTGCGGGAATCAGCCTGCGCACCGCCTACAAGTGGCTGGGCCGGTTCCGTGAAGGATGTCCAGCGGCATTGGCGGATCGACGGAGCGTTCGCCGTAGCCAACGGCGGACGCTCGATCCGCAGAGACTGCAGCACGCGGTGGACCTACGGCACCAGCGCTGCGCCCTGCGCCGCATCGCCCGTTCGCTGCAGGCGCCCCTCTCCACCGTGGGCAGGGTGCTCAAGGCGGTCGGCCTGGGCCGTCTCCGGAACCTGGAGCCCAGGCCACCGGTGCGCCGCTACCAGTGGCAGCGGCCCGGCGAGATGATCCACGTCGACACCAAACAGCTGGCGCGGTTCCGCCAGGTGGGGCACCGAATCACCGGCGATCGGGGGCTGGGCTCCTCCCGTGGTGCCGGCTATGAGAAGGTCCACGTGGCCATTGATGACGCCACCCGGCTGGCTTACGTCGAGCTGCTCCCAGACGAGAAGAAGGCCACCACCGTGGGCTTCCTGGCCCGAGCAGTGGGCTGGTTCTCCGATCAGGGCATCACCTGCAAGCGGATCCTCTCGGACAACGGTTCGGCCTACCGATCCGGCGAGTGGCGAAAAGCCTGCAGGGCCCTGGATCTCAAGCCAATCCGCACCAGGCCGTACACACCCCACACCAATGGCAAGGCGGAGCGATTCATCCGCACCCTGCTGGAGAAATGGGCCTACGGAATGTCCTTCCAGACCTCCGAGGAGCGCAACCAGTGGCTGTGCCGGTATATCGGGATCAATAACGGTCGCAGGTGCCACATGGTCCTGGGAGGCATCACGCCCCGTCAGTCGCTCCAGCTGCAGATCGCTGAATGACTTGGTGAGAAAGCACACCTAGAACGCCCGGCAAGCCCATCTAGAAGGTTCGAGCCGAACCACCTGCAGCTGGAGTCAGCCCCAAGAAGTGAGGATCAACAAGCCAACAGAGCAGCCCGAACCGATCAAGGCGCTATGCTTAGTTGAAGACGCCCGAGCGACAGGCAAGAAGTGACACCTTTTTTGAGAGTCACCGGCTCTCAGTGGATCTATTCCATTATTTGGTCTTTCCTTGGTTTTCCGCTGAGATGCGCTTTTCCTTGCTTCGCAAACTCTTCCCTTTGGCTTGTGTCGGCTTGCTTGTCGGCCCATTGCCAGTATCAGCCTTGCTATTTGACGATACACCCAGTATCAGCATCAAGAAGGTTACAGTCCGCAGCCAAGACGAGGTTGGCGGAGACGATGTCTACCTGAAGATCTACGTTGTCAAGGGCAATACGCGCATGCTCCTTCGCGAGACAAAATCCATAACCCTAACGTCAGGGCAGTCACACAACTTTGGCATAGGCGACTTGAGTTTTGGGAATGACCCGAGCAGCAAAATTGTCATCGAGGCATGGGATGCAGATGCGGGCCTTAGGGGAAAGGACGACCTGCTGCAGAGAGTGCGCTATTCACCCAATAGCAGTGAACTCCCCAGTTTTGAAGGCGGTGATCCTAATTGGGGCACGATTGAGGCTAATGTCTGTGATCGAGCCTGCCACCTAAGAAACTTCGAGGAAACTCAAGCGGCTCTGAACCGAAAGCAGCCCAACAAGTACCTCGTAACCATTGATTGTAGGCTTAGTAGCATCGAGAATGAAGGCACACGTGATCGCCTTACCATTGAGTTATGGGCCGGCAACTCAATGGTTAACTCACTTGCCTTTGATCAGCTTAGCAATGTAGCTTGCGCCAGACAAGATCAAACCATTACTGTGATTTCGCCAAGCACTCTGACCCATGTGGCCATAGTGACCAGCGGAAACGATGCCTTCTTCATAGATAAGCTGCACATCTCTAGGAATGGCCGAGTACTCCTCTTGAAAGAGGGAGATGGCTTCAATGGCTATTGCCTTTCAACCGATGCTACTGATGCCACCCGTACGTGGAGGGGTTATGTGTCAGCTTGCAAGCCAAGACTTGAGTTCTCTTGGTAATGCCGTGGGATACAAACGAGTTTGGATCAATCATTAGGAAGATTCAGGTTTGATTGGGGTACCTCGAGCAGCGACGCAGAAATCGCCCCACAACAGAGTTTGTCCCCGAGGAGGGTATCGACAGGCTCTTGCCTCCAGCTCGCCTGAAGCTCACCGAGCCTTGGCCTTGAAGCAACTCCCAGAGAGCGTGGCGATGATCCACAGTGGTGAGAACTCCTGGATACGTATTCAAACCTGAGGAGATCTGACCGGGCAGACGCAGCTCTGCATCGTCCTGAATGACCACAAGTTCGGTGCTTTCTCCCTCTTCTGGTGCATCGCCAATGGCCACGAGCGCAACAATCGTGATCAACGGATTGGAATCGGGACTGGAGCACAGTGCTTGAAACGCGATGGCATCAGTCTCAGGCTTCCCATAGCTCAACCTTGCAACGCTGTTGCCCGTGTCCATGTCCATTGACTCGGAGAGCAACCAGACGTTCTGATCTATGATCGCATAAGGACTAGGAGAGTCTTTGAGATGGTCAAGATAACCAGCATCATTAGTATGAGACAGGCGTGTCCTCAAGGAACAGGCACGATCAAACTTCTCTAGAGCAGTGGCAAAGCCATTGAGACCAATAGTTGTCTCCAGATCCGAAAAACGTACTGTCATTGACGTGCCATCGCTCATCACGTCCAACAAGGCATCCTCCGGAGCGATTTCTAACTGAGGCACCTGGCCCAGCATGCCAACCAATGTGGTGATGGCTTTGCGTTCAAATGTCTGATCTGCCACGCGGATGCGCAACGGCCCGTCCAATGGTTCATCACTATCAACAGCAGCCCAGAACAGGCTCAACAGAGCCGGCCTTCCGTGTCTCTGGCACGCAAGTTCTGCACCGATGTCGTCGCCGCACTCCTCGCAGTCAACCAATCGTGCTGAATCGCCTTGCCCCTGCAGGGTCCAGGGCCTGGTCATAGCAGCAGCAGGCAAGTCACTGACAACGATTCGGTTGAACCCGTCAAGAGACTGCTGACCTGGTTGGCCGGCCTGATCGTGTGATCGTTCATGCTTGTTAGGTCGTAGCCCCTTGTCTTCAATCGGCGATGGAACCGCAAACACCTCAGAGGCTGAAGCCAAGACAAGGGAAGCGGTTGCGACAACGACAGAAAGCGGTGTCCAGAGGGTGCGGCGTGAGCGATTAGAGTATTGAGAGGATAGGATTTGGGATCTCGGCAATGCGGAACTCTTTCAATCGGACTTTGACTTCCATTGTATGGGGTTACCTTGTTGTTGGATGGTTGTAGCTGACGTGGACCCCAGAAACTGAACCAGCCCCCTTGTGAGAGCTTCCCTACCGGCCAGAGTTGGTCATGGGAAGCAGCATGAAACGCAAGCGCCACACCCAGGGCTGATTCAAAGTATCAGCATGGGTTTGGCTCTGGCTGACGCATCGCCATTGCCATCAGCGCCCTGATGTCGTGCATCACGGCCTGCATCCCAGCGCGGATTGACCGAAACCCATCCAGCCGCAACAGGTTGAGCGCTGCCGTACGCAGCGTGGCCATCACCCCAGCGCCATTGCCGCGGTAGCGGTGGGCAACCTCAGGGAGCTGGGTGTCACGGATCCAGTGCCAGCCAGCCCTCAATGCTCCAGCGATCTCGCACCAGTTGCAGCAGGGCTTCTGGGGTGGTGCGCAGGCTGGTGAGAAACAGGTGGATGGCCTGAANCGGCTTGCCTTCTCTGGTGCCGGTAGCGGTCATCTCCACAATCCAGCTGGTGCCCACCCAGCTCTCGCGGATGTGCTGCGGTGCCTCCTTTGCCCGCAGCGTCCAGGTGATGTCGCGACCGTGGCTGATCTCATGATCCGTTGCCACAAAAGGGATCGCGCGCTTTCCCTGGAACTGGCTGGCAATCTGGCGGTGCAGGGTGCGCTGGTTGGCTTTTGTCAGGCGACAGCGAAAACTGGTCCAGATGCGACACGAAATCTGGCCCCCCTCTGCGAGCCACTGACCAGGCCCAGCGCCATGACCGCGGTGCTGTCACCTCTGGAGCAGAGCTCCCGGGATGCGGCGTTGGAAACACCAGAGGATGTCCAGATGATCCTTGGCCTCACCGCAGCTGGGTGGGGCCGCAGGCGGATCGCCAAGGAGCTGGGCTGCTCGCCTGAAACCGTCCGTAAGTACCGGCGGCAGGGAGGCTGGGAGGCCTACGGCAAACCCCGGCGGATCGGCGTTCTCGATGGGCAGTGCGACTGGCTCAGGGAGCTGTTCCTTGCCCACAAAGGCAATGCCGATGTGGTGCGCCAGGAGCTGGCCAGCGAGAAGGGCATCGCCGTGTCACTGCGCACCGTGGAGCGGGCGGTGGGGCAGTGGCGGCAGGAGCTGCGGGCTGCAGTGCTGGCGACAGTCCGGTTTGAGACGCCTCCCGGTAAGCAGCTGCAGGCCGATTTCGGTGAGACCTACAGCTGCATCGCCAGCGAGAGGGTCAAGGTGCACCTGTGCGTGCTGACCCTGGGCTACTCGCGGCGGCTGGTGGTGCGGGCCTACCGGCATGAGCGCCAGGCCAACTGGTTACTCACCATGGAGGAGGCCTTCCGCCACTGGCGGGGCGTGCCGGCCGAAGTGTTGTTCGACAACGCCCGTGCCCTGGTCAAGGAGCACGATCCGTCTTGCCAGGTGCTGGTGTTCAACGAACGGCTCGATGCCTTTGCCCGCTACTGGGGATTCCTTCCCAAAGCCTGCCGGCCCTACCGGGCCAGGACCAAGGGGAAGGACGAGCGCGGCGTCGGCTACGTCAAGACGAATGCGGTGGCCGGCCGGGAGTTCGCCAGCTGGCAGGCGCTGGAAGCGCACCTGGAGCACTGGAGCCGGGAGGTGGCCGACGTTCGCATCCACGGAACGACCGGTGAACAGCCGCTGGTGCGTTTCCAGCGGGAGGAGGCAACTGCCCTGCAGCCGTTGCCCCATAAGCCGTCGTTCCTGGCGGAGCGGGAGCTGGTGCGGGTGGTCCACAACGACGCCTGCGTCGAGGTGGAGGGCAACTGGTACAGCGTCCCCTGGAAGCTGCTCAAGCAGCGGGTGAGTGTTCTGCTGCGGGATCAGCAAGTGCTGATCCGCTATGGCGGCCGTGTCGTCGCCCGACATGAGCGCGTGGTGGCCAATCGGCGCCATCGCTCCGTGCTGCGGGGGCACTAGGATGGTCTGGTGCCAGCGCCGCAGCAGGACTTGGCCGAACGGTCACTGCCCTCAGCCGATGGCGCCAGCTGCGTTGGGTCCGCCTCAGCCGCGTCCCCGCCCTGTGGGGGCGGAACGCGGCGGCGGACCGGCGTGATGCGCAGCTCAGAACTGGCCCGCTCACTGGCGGTCTATGCCGCCGAGGTGGGCGAGGAGGTGGCGGCATGAGCCTCGCCAAAACCGGTCAACCAGATCGTCGCCTGCAGCCGATGGCCACGATGCCGCCTGTCCCCATCGAGGATCTCGACGACATGCTCAGCCGCCTGCGACTGACTGCTATTCGGGATCAGCTCGACAACCTGCTTGAGGAAGCGGCCCGCAAGGAGCTGAACCTGCGTGAGGCGTTGACCTGGCTGTGTGCGGCGGAGATCGCCCGCAAGGACCAGCGGCGAATCGCGATGGCGATGAGCATCGCCAAGTTCCCGTTCGTGCGGACCCTGGAAGGGTTCGAGTACGAGGCCCAGCCCTCGCTCGATCCGGGCCAGATCCGGGAACTTGCCACCTGTCGCTGGGTGGCCAACGGCGACACCCTGCTGCTGCTCGGTCCGCCTGGAGTAGGCAAGACCCACCTGGCGGTCGCTCTGGGCCGAGAGGCGGTGAGCAAGGGCTACACCGTTCAGTACGTCTCGGCGATGGAGCTGATCTCCACTCTCGCCCGGGCCCATAACCAGACGGCGCTGGAGAGCCGGCTGAGCCAGTACGGCAAGAGCAAGCTGCTGATCATTGACGAGCTGGGCTACCTGCCACTGGAGCCCGATGCGGCACACCTGTTTTTCCAACTAATTTCCCGCCGCTACGAGCGCGGCAGCGTCCTGATCACCTCCAACCGCCCCGTCATGGAATGGGGCGAGGTGTTCGGCGATCAGGTCGTTGCCACCGCGATCCTCGATCGGCTGTTGCACCACAGCCATGTGCTCACCGTTCGGGGCGACAGCTACCGCCTGCGCGAGAAGCGCCGCTCCGGTCTGATCAAGAGCAGCAGTGCGGTGAGCACCGTCCCCGCCAGTGGGGACGGAGGGGGCCCATGAGCATCCCGTTCCTCCCGATCCACCCCCATCCACATACCCAACGACTGATGAGCAAGACCTACCGGCGCCGGCTACGGCGTCAACAAGCTGGGGTTCAAGCCCCACAGGGTGGGCCAGATTTCGTGTCGCCGGAGGACCAATTCCGGATGTCGCTTGACAGCTTTGACGGTCAGCAGGAAGTCGGCCCCCTGCTCCTGGAGGAGTTGACAAACGGGCGCTGGGTATGAGGTGCATCCGCCTGGATCAGTACACCGTCCAGATCCATCTCACCGAGCAGCTGTTTGAGGACCGCCCGCTCATGGTTCTCGCCGGTGGCGTAGCAGGCCTGGCTGTAGCCGTCAGGCTTCTGCGAAGCAGTACGCCACACCCAGGGCGGCGGAGTAGAGCGTCACCTGGGCAATGAATGCCGAGCCGCCACCGGGCGTGGGCTCGATCGAGCCCCTCAGCGTCTTGCCGTCACAGATCAGCTGATCGAGATCGGCTGCACCATCTGGGATCTGGGCGATCGTCCAGTCGCGGATCGCAGCGCAGAGAGCCGCCACGTCCACCTGGCGAAAGAAGTAGCGGAAGGCGGAATCGGAGGGCGGACGCCTGAGTTCGATGCCCAGTGCCTCGCACAGCACGCTGTGGTGGCGAATGGCAAAGCGCTCCAGATCCCGCAGGCTCTGGCAACGGCTCAGGATTCCCAGCAACGCCACCAGCAGCAGATACCAGGCCGGAATACGGATCCCGCGCCGCATCCGCGCGTCCGGAATCGCCTTGAGAAAGCTGATCAGGTYGAGATCAGTGGCGGGAAGAGCGGTTTCGGGCACAGGAAGAGCGCGATTCCGCTGACCTCAACCCATGCTGACAGCCCCGACCAGGSCRCCTGTGACRCACTTTGAATCAGCCCTGACCCCAAGAGCGATCTACAGTTGCGAGCCGAAGAAAAGAAGCAGTTTCTTGATGATCAGCGGCAACGCAATGCCGTGGAGGGTAAGCTCGGACAGGGTAAACGACGGTATGGATTGGATCTGATCCGCGAGAAGCTCGCCAGAACCCAGGGATCCGCCATTGCGTTGAATGTGTTCGTCATGAACCTCGAGAAACTCTTCGAGCTTCTTTCCCTTTTGGCCTGCTGGCTACAGCTTTATATGGACCATAGTGCAGGCTCGAGCAGAGAAATGGCGATGGTTTCGATCAACCGGTAGCAGCCTGAGGGTTAAGCAACACGCGCAGAAGGACATTGCTGTTTTTGCCGGGTCAGGTGCGCTCAGCTTTGTCAGGAGGCCCTAATTAGGCCCCCTGGTAGCTGAAATGGCCGGGATGGACAGGCGACAACCTTTCTGGCGGAGGTATGAGCATAGTTACCAGCGGGGACGAGACCGGCCTCCCTTCTCGTTCGTTCATGGATAAAAGAGTTTGATCCTGTCAATCAGTACCTTCCAAGGCAATGCCACCGATACCTCCGTCAGAGCCAACAAACATTCTGGCCAGCTTCTTGCGGAGCTTGCATGTTCGTAATCGGAGCAGCCCAGCACTTGCCCCCAACAACACTGCCAACACCCCCGCCAGTATTACGAATGGCAAGCATTCGACCAAGCCGACCCTGCGCGGAACATTTCTGTGCAAGTATAATACGTATGTACTTTAATATGAGAAAAATCGTGTATTATTTTCTGCTGAGTATCAAATCTATTGATATTAGGTTTATAAGCGCTGCATGTATTACCATTCTTCTTGGCATTGTCGGTCAGCCAGCACAAGCCGAAAAACGCCTTGTCGAAACTAATGCTGAGATACGCATAGACTGCTATGATTCAACTATGGAGAATGAAGGAACAAAAAATACAATTACAGCAACCTTCTATAGCGATGATCGTATTGTCAAGGGGCCTGTTATTGCCGTCCCAAGCTGTAACTCCTTGAAGGACGCAACTTACAAGCTGTCTGATACGAAAAGCTTTTGGGACAAGCTTCGTGGACGTCATGAAGGGGTACATTCAGAGGTTACTCATTTCACATTGTCTACGAGTGGAGAAGATGCTTTCTGGATGGACGAGGTCTACTTTAAGTCTTGGTCTACCTATGAAGAAGACCTAGGTGGATCTTCTAGTGATGCAAGGGTGGCAGCTCAGGGTCAGAACTTGAAGTCTACAAGCACACAATCGAAGACCATCCGCTTTGGCCGAGACGGGGGCAAAGGATATTGTCTATCTACGGATCCAACTGACGCAAACAGAACTTGGAAGGATCGAGTTTCATCATGCCGCCAATCACTTGTATTTGACGTCAAGAAAGAAACTGTTCGCAGAACGCCGAAGCCCGCCTTTAATGGATATTATCGAATTCAATCCGACATGGACTGTCCAGGTGGGGATTTTTGCAACGCTGATTTGGCTGTAGACTTGGCGAACGATGACAAAGCAGAAGCCTATGCTTTTCTTATTCAGAAGCACAATTGGGACACACCATACTTCTGGCAGATACGGCCAGTCCTACATCGGAAAGATCACTATAGAATCTATAGTGCTTATCGCTGTCCCGAAATGGAGTGGTGTGGAGGCATATTGTCTGGCATAGGTCAGTCTAGCGGCCCTCCACTTGCTGGGATCCAGTTTGGGTACCCATTTACATGGATGGTTAAGCCCAGCACCAAGCGACCGGGGCAATACGTGATTCGGGCGGAAAAGAATTGTGCTGACGAGACTATCTGCAACGAAGCCCTCCACGCAGAAGGAAAGGTCAGGTCGCCACATCAGATCTTTCATGAACGTGCCGACATGTCTCCTGTTCGGCTCCCAAGTTCTAAACGTGAGACATGGAAGATTACTAAAGTAGGAAAACCAGCTCCGGTTTGTAATAGGGTAATCCCCCTAGACCTCCGTCACGAGAGTTGCTTAGAGCCGGGTGTCGAGTGCGTCTCCTGGTCAGAGCAGCCTGGCCAGCCCCCGAGGAACTGTATAGACCGTTGACTATTTGGCTGCAGGGCTGAAGTTACTCCTGGGTAGCGTGACCCCTATTGACTTGGGGCCTCCTGAGAAAGGACAGAAACTCTGCGCTGCAGTGGATCTGAGCGATTCTCGCCGGTAGAATGTGCGCAAATCGTCTGATTTCCGCCGAAAAGCTGCCTTGGGTTTTCCACATGTATCGACGTGGGCCTCGTTGTCAGCTCTCGTTTGAGGATTTCTTCCTGCCATTAGGCGGCAAGCTCTCTGGCGATAATCGCTGGATCAAGTTGGCCGAACTCATCCCCTGGGAAGATCTGGAAGATGACTACGCGTCGCAGTTCTGCAAGGGCTTTGGAGCACCCGCCAAGCCATTCATAATGGCGCTCGGCGCATTGATCATCAAGACTCGCCTGGGCCTCACCGACGAAGAACTGGTGGAGCAGATCAAGGAAAATCCCTATCTCCAATTCTTCATCGGTCTAGAGGCCTACCAGTATTCGGCCCCGTTTGATCCATCGATGATGGTCTATTTTCGCAAGCGGTTGCCCGGAATCAGTCATCAACGACTGCAACGAGAGGATCGTCCGCCATGGCTTTAATGTCATTCGATCCGCTGAATCGGAGGCCGATGAGGATGATGGTAACGACAGTGGTATGCCCAGCAGTGATCAGCCCGCGCAGCCCGGCTCTGACAAAGCATCTTCCAACCAGGGCACCCTTTTGATTGACGCCACGTGCGTCCCAGCCGATATCCGATACCCATCGGACCTCTCTCTGCTCAATGAGGCCAGGGAGGTCACGGAGAAGCTGATTGATGCGATGCATCCTCAGGTCAGAGAATTCTTTGGCGATAAGCCGCGAACACATCGCAAGAAAGCCAGACGGCAGTTTATGGCGGTGGCCATGAAGAAGCGACCTCGCATTGCCAAGATCCGCAAGGCCATTCAGCAGCAGCTGGGCCATCTGGAGCGGAATCTGGCCAGTATTGATACCCTGATCGCTTGTGGTGGCTCCCTTCTGGCGGTAGGGCGGCGTTGGTACCACAAGCTGCTGGTGGTCAGTGAACTGGTGCGTCAGCAAAAGATTCTGTATCATTCAGACAGCAGAAGCATCCCTGATTGAATCGTCAGMCTCTACCAAGCTCACATCAGGCCCATCGTGCGTGGCAAGGCCAGCAGCAATGTTGAGTTCGGAGCCAAGATTTCCATCTCAGTCACTGGTGATGGGTTTACCTTCATCGATCGGCTGAGTTTCGACCCTTACAACGAAGGAGAGGACCTGAAGGCCTAGGCAAAAGCCTATCGGCGACGCTATGGTCACTACCGAAAAGTGATCTGCGCTGATCAGATCTATCGAACGCGGTCCAACCGAGCCTTCTGCCAGCGTCATGGAATTCGTTTGAGTGGTCCTCGCCACGGTCGCCCCAAGAGCGATCCAAAGTTGCTGGCCGAAGAGAAGAACCAGTTTCTTGCAGATCAGCGACAACGCAATGCTGTCGAGGGCCAGATAGGTCAGGGCAAAAGGCGGTTCGGACTGAATCTGATCCGCGAGAAGCTCGCCACGTCCCAGGGTTCTGACATTGCATTTAATGTGCTCGTCATGAACCTCGAGAAGCTCCAGGAGCTTCTTTTTGTCCTTTTAGTCTGCTGGCTACAGTTTCTTTTGGCCCTGGGTGCCCCCCGGAAGCGGAAACTATCGCTGGTTTGTGATGTGCCGGCCGCAGCCTGACGATGAAGCAACCTTCTCAGAGGGTATTCGCCGTTTTGCCTGGTCAGGCGGGCTCAGCTGTCCGACGACAATCTGGTTGAGGGGCGGTCAACCAGATTGACGTGGGGTTCCCGCGACACCACCCGAGAAGCCTTTGCCCAGGGATTAATCCGCGATGGCGATCTCTGGATGGCGGTGATTCTCCACCGCAACTTCAGCGCCCACGCCCACGATCAGGCCGCCGTGCAGGAGCTGGAAGCCAGGCTGGAAGAGCGCTCTGTTCAGCCATGACCGTCCAGACCAGAGTGGCCAACCACGGTTTGCCCGCCGCCGATCGTGAAGTCACCCTCTCCGGGGCCGATCTTGATCGGCTCACCCTGGCTCGCCTCGACCAGGCCCTCGATGATCTGTCGCTGCGGCAGTTGCGATTCCGTCGTAGCCCTCCCCCTGCTGATCACGGCCCTGGGCAGCAACGGAAGGGAAGTGGACCCTGCGTGTCACAGATGGCTGGTGTCTTGCTGCTCAACCAGGGCATCAAGGGTGATGGCGGAGCGCTCCAGGGCCAGGGTTTGCAGTTCGCGTTCGAGAGGCGGCGACAAGCCGGCATCAAGGCTCGCCGATCAACGACCGACCGCCACCGGTTGTCGATCTGGGCGCCGGCCCGGCGGCAGCTTATGGGGATTTATGGCTCAGCCATAATTAAGAGACTTGCGTAAATCCCTCAAATCCTTGGCTGACACCAGCCTCGACGCCGCTGGCCAGGTTGAGCCGGCTCAGGGGGCTGGATCTCGCTGGGATGGGCTTTCGCTTCGGGTTTCAGTTGGAGCAGCTGGGCGAACCGGGCGGAGCGACCCTGGCCCAGGCCCTCACCGAAGTGGTGGACCAGGCAAACGGTGATGTGGTGCTGATCGTGGACGAGGTGCAGCAGGCCATCACCACCGAAGAGGGCCATCATATGTTGCTGGCCCTCAAAGCCGCCCGAGACGCCATCAATCCCAGACCCGGTACGCGGGGGCACTTCCTGTTTCTCGGCACCGGCTCCCACAGGGCCTTGGTGGGCGAGCTCACGGCAAGGCGGAACCAGGCGTTCGCCGGTGCCACCTCGCTGCCCTACCCCGTACTGGATCTGGAGTATGTGCGCCATGTGCTGCAGCGCCTGCGAGCGGAAGACGGGAAGCTGCTGCCGTCGGAAGCGATCGCCTGTGGGGCCTTCCAGACCCTGGGCCACCGCCCCGAAGAGTTTCTGCGGGCCCTGGGCCAACTCCAGGCCAGCAGCAGCTCTGGTCTGGAGCCTGATCAGCTGTTGCCGGTGATTGCCGCCACTCTGCGCGGCACTGCCGCTGACCTGGAGCTGCAGAAGGTGGAACAGCTCGGCGGGCTGGCCACGGCGATCTTCGATCGGGTGGCCCTGGAGGTGGGCCCTGCCAAGGGCCTGTTCTCAGCGGAGGCCGCTGCGGCCTATGGCGAAGCGATTGGCCGGGAGGTGCGGGTGGAGGAGATTCAGCCGGTGGTGAACGAACTCCTCGCCGATAACGTGCTGATGCGGCTGGGCCACGGCCTCTACGGCGTCTCCGACCCGTTTGTGCAGGAGATCTGGCGGGAACGGCGGCGCTGATCGTGTGTTGTCCAGGAGATTTCCGCTGAGCCGGCCACCCTCTCTATCGAGCCTGTTGGCCAGGTGCTCCACCGACGACATCCTGGAGCGCGGGCAGCGCCGGCATGGTCGCAAAGAGCCCTGGTTGCTTCAGCATCATGGCTCCAATGGCCATGGACACCCTGGGCAGCGAGCTGGTAGCAACTGACGGCCGCGAGCCGGCCGCGACGCAGCGCGGCGTGCTGGAGGTGATCGGCACCGACGCCGCCGGTGTGGCCGGCTTGGCCCCCAGCAGCCTGGTGCTGCTGCGGAGGGCTCGGCTGGTGCTGGCTCCGGCGCGGCTGCTGGCCGACCTGGCCCCCTGGTGGCAGCAGGAGCAGGCGGCTGGCCGGATCCCAGCGGGAGCGGAAGGCCCTGAACTCCTGGCCAGCGACAGACCGGAGTTGATCCATGGGCCTCTGGAGCAGGCCCTGGCAGCCGGCCGGTCGGCCGTGCTGCTGGCCAGCGGCGATCCGCTCTGGTTCGGCATCGGCCGGCTGCTGCTGCAGCACTTCAGCCCCGACCAGCTTCGGTTTCAGCCCGCCCCCAGCTCCCTGCAGCTGGCCTTCGCCCGCCTCGGCCGTCCCTGGCAGGACGCCAGCTGGATCAGCCTCCACGGCCGGGACCCCCAACCCCTGGCAGCGGCGCTGCAGAAGCGGCCCGCCGCCCTGGCGGTGCTCACTGACCCCGGCCGGGGCGGTGCCGAGGAGGTGCGCCGGATGCTGCGTGCCTCCGGCCTGGAGGCGGCCTACGCCGTGTGGCTATGCGAGCGGCTGGGCCACCCCCAGGAGCGGGTGCAGCGGCTGGCTCCCACCGCTCCCCTACCGGCAGACCTGGATCCCCTGCACCTGGTGCTGCTGATTGCTGAACCACCGCCGCCCCCCGATCCGGCCACCCTGCCCCTGTTCGGCCTGCCGGATGGGATCTTCCTGCAACATGCCGATCGCCCCGGCCTGATGACCAAGCGGGAGGTGCGCATCCAGCTGCTGGCCGATCTGAATCTGCCGGCAGCGGGGCTGCTCTGGGACATCGGCGCCGGGGTGGGCTCCATCGGCCTGGAGGCCCTGCGGCTGCGGCCGCAGCTGCAGCTCTGGGCGGTGGAGGCCAGGGGTGGGTCCGCCGCCCTGATCCGGGCGAACGCCGAGCGCCTGGGGGTGCAGCCCCAGACCGTGCTGGAGGGCCGGGCGCCGGCGGTGTTCAGCCAGCTGCCCGATCCGGATCGGGTGCTCCTCGGCGGCGGTGGCAGCGACCGTGCGGCGATCCTGCAGGCGCTGCTGCCGCGTCTGCGGCCGGGCGGTGTGGTGGTGATCCCCCTGGCCACCCTGGAAGCCCTGGCTGAGCTGCGCCCCCTGCTGGAGCGGGCCGGCCTGGCCGTGACGGTGGCTCAGCACCAGAGCTGGCGAGGGGCGCCGCTGGCGGCGGGTACCCGCCTGGCGCCGCTGAATCCGGTGCTGGTGCTCAGGGGTGAGCGGCCCTGAAGGGCTCGATCCGCACCGCTGTGCCCACCCGGATGCCTAAGGCCGCCGCCTGACCTCCCGCCAGTTCCAGCACCCCGTCCACGGGCACGCCCGGGCCGTAGCTGGGGCAGGGCAAGCGCGGGCAGGGGCTGGCGGCCGCTTCCAGGGCCACCACCTTGCCGCCGGCCACGAACAGCATGTCGAGCGGCTCGGTGGTGCGGTGCATCCAGAACCGGGCCGGCGTGGGCTGCGGGAAGGGAAACCACATGCCGCGCAGGGGGGGCAATGGCGGCCGCAATTGCAGGCCGAGGGCCTGTTCCTGGGGTTCTTCGGCCACCTCCAGCAGGATGCAGCGCTCGCTCTCCAGGCACCAGCGGGCTTCCAGGGGCAGGGTCTGGGGTGGTTCCGCCGGCTGGGCCAGGGTTCGCTGGCTGGAGGCCAGATCCGCCGCCGCGAGCCCGATCAGGGCCAGCAGCCCGGCACCGCCCACAAGCCGCGACACACCCCTCCGCCGCGCCAGCCCCATCAGACCCCTCCCGCAGGCGGCTGCCGCTCGCTGAGGCAATAGCCCTGGCCGCGCACGGTGTGGATCAACCGCCTGGCACCGCCCTCCTCCAGCTTCTGGCGCAGGTAGCGCACATACACCTCGATCACGTTGCTGCTGGTGGCCTGGTTGTCGTCCCACACCTGGCGCAGGATCTGATCGCGGCTCACCACAGTGCCTCGCCGTTCCAGCAGCAGCACCAGCAGGGCGTATTCCCGCGCCGTGAGGGCCACATGGCGCCGGCCGCGCCGCACGTCGCGGGTGCTGGGGTTGAGGGTCAGGTCGGCCACCTGCAGCAGCTGGGTGGGCACCACCAGGCTCTGGCGCAGGCTGAGCTGCAGCCGCAGGCGCATCAGCAGATCGCTCGGGCCGAGGCTGGATAGCCAGAAGTCGTCGGCGCCGGCACTGAGGCAGTGGGCGCGGGCCTCCACCGTGTCCTCGCCGATGTTGAGCAGCAGGGGGGTGGCGCCGAACCGTTGCCGCAACGCCGGGATCCTCTCCGCCTGGGAGGCCGTGAGCACCACCACATCGGGCCCGGCGCTGCCGGAGCTCTGCGGCTGCCAGAGGGCGTAGCCCGAGGCCTGCAGCCGCGGTCCCAGCGCTTGCGCCTCAGCCCCCAGCAGCCAGACGCTGGCCGGAGTCATGGCCGACCTTCGCGGCTGGCCATCGGCTCGTCGCCGGAGAGGGGCTCGAGCTCGTTGCCGGGCTTGGCCACGTGGGGCAGCCCCCAGCCCAGCTTGTTGCGCAGCACCTGGAAGAACTCGTGGTCGTTGAGGCGCACGAAGCGGGCCGCATGCTCGCTGCGCCGGATCAGCACCCGGTCTTCCGGCCAGATGTAACAGCCGGCGCTGCCGTCGACCACCATCATCAGCCGCTCGGGGGTGGCCGGGAAGATCGTCACCGGTTCCCGGTCGCTGAACACCAGCGCCCGCGAGGCCAGCGAGTGAGGGGCGATCGGCGTGAGTTGCAGCACCGGGCAGTCGGGCGTGATCACCGGGCCGCCGGCCGAGAGGGCGTAGGCCGTGGAGCCTGTGGGGGTGGAAAGGATCACGCCGTCGGCGGCGATGTCCACCGGGGCGTGGCGGCCGATGGCGATCTCGAAGTGGCACATCGAGGTGAGCGGCTCGCGGTGCAGGGCCATCTCGTTGAGGCAGAGCACCTCCCAGCGCCGCTGCTCGCTGCGCAGCACGCTCACCACCTGAAGGGTGCGCTCCTCCACCGTCCAGCTGCCGGCGATCACCTGTTCGAGCACCTCGTCCAGCTGGTGCAGATAGGCCTCGGCCAGGAAGCCCAGGTGGCCGGTGTTGATCGTGAGGATGGGTACGCCGATCGGTGCGGTCTGGCGGGAGGCCGAGAGCACCGTGCCGTCGCCGCCCAGCACGATCGCCAGCTCCAGTTCCTCGCTGAAACTGGCCGGCACGCACGCCGCGTAGCCCTTGGCGCGCATCTGCTGGTCGGGATTGGCGAAGCCCACCATGCCGCCGGAGCTGCTCACCCGCAGCACCTCGCGACCGCTGGCCGTCAGACGCGCTTCGATGGCATCCGCCGTCTTCACGGCCAGGTGTTTGCCGTCATTGACGATCAGTCCGACTCGGGGCACCGATCGGTGGGCAGGGGGCTGCCTGAGTTTATGGGCGCTGAGCCTGACGGCCGGCGCGGAGCCGCTGGTGATCAGAACTGCTCCAGGAAACGCAGATCACTGGTGTAGAGCCGGCGGATGTCGTCAATCCCGTGGCGCACCATGCAGAAGCGCTCCACGCCGAGGCCGGCCGCAAAGCCACTCCAGCGCTCCGGATCAAGGCCCATGCCCGTGAGCACGGCCGGATCCACCATGCCGCAGCCCATCACCTCCAGCCAGCGGCCCCGCCACTGCACATCCACCTCGGCGCTCGGCTCGGTGAACGGGAAGTAGCTGGCCCGGAAGCGCACCGGCAGGTCGCCGAAAAAGCGCTGCAGGAAGGCCGTCACCGTGCCGCGCAGGTGGCTGAAGTCGAGCCCCTCGTCGATGGCCAGCACCTCCACCTGGTGGAACACCGGTGAGTGGGTGGCATCCACCGCATCGCGGCGGTAGACGCGGCCCGGGGCGATCACCCGCACCGGCGGCGGGTTGGTCTCCAGATGGCGGATCTGCACCGGCGAGGTGTGGGTGCGCAGCAGGCGGCCGTCCTGGAGGTAGAAGGTGTCCTGCATGTCCCGGGCGGGGTGATGCTCGGGGATGTTGAGGGCGGTGAAGTTGTAGTAATCGCTCTCGATCTCGGGGCCCTCCGACACCCGGTAGCCGAGGCCGGAGAAGACGTCCACGATTTCCTCGATCGTGCTGATCAGCGGGTGGCGATGGCCGGGCGGCACGTAGCTGCACGGGGCCGTGACATCGAGGCTTTCCCTGGCGATGCGCTCGGCCATGGCCGCGGCCTTGACGGCCCCCAGCCGCTGGGCCAGCAGGCCCTGCAGCTGTTCCTTGAGCACGTTGGCCCGCTGGCCCACCAGGGGACGTTCGGCCCCGGGCAGGCGGCCCATGGCCCCGAGCACGGCGGAGAGCTTGCCTTTCTTGCCCAGCAGGCCCACCCGCAGATCCTCCAGGTCRCTGGCGCTGGTGGCGGCGCCGATGGCGGCGGCGGCCTCCGCCTCCAGGGCTTCCAGATGGCCGTTGAGCTGCTCCAGGCTGACCGCGGCAGGGCCTGAGCCGGCGCCGGAGGCCGAGCCGGCGCTGGAGCTGGAGGTGGCGGAGGAGGCGGCGCTCACGGCGTTCGCAGGCTCGATGGGCAAGGTGGAGACTGTACGGAGCAGCCCCGACGTGCGCCGATGACCCCCCTGAGGATCCTGATCAGCAACGACGACGGGGTCTTTGCGGATGGCATCCGCACCCTGGCCAACGCGGCTGTGGCCCGCGGCCATGAGGTCACTGTGGTGTGCCCCGACCAGGAGCGCTCCGCCACCGGCCATGGCCTCACCCTCCAGACCCCCATCCGGGCCGAACGGGCCGATGAGCTGTTCGACGACGGCGTGACCGCCTGGGCCTGCAGCGGCACCCCCAGCGACTGCGTCAAGCTGGGCCTGTTCTCCCTGCTGGAGAGCTGGCCGGATCTGGTGCTCTCCGGCATCAACCACGGCCCCAACCTCGGCACCGATGTGCTCTATTCAGGCACGGTGAGTGCGGCCATGGAAGGCACGATCGAGGGCCTGCCCTCGCTGGCGGTGAGCAGCGCCGATTTCCAGTGGCGCCAGTTCGTGCCCGCCGCCGCCATCGCCCTCGATGTGGCCGAGACGATGCTGGCCGAAGGCTGGCCCGCCAGCATGCTGCTCAATCTGAATGTGCCTCCGCTGCCGGCGGAGAGCCTGGGGCCCCTCCGCTGGTGCCGCACAGCGGTGCGTCGCTACACCGACCAGTTCGACCGCCGCGTCGACCCCCGCGGCCGCACCTACTACTGGCTGGCGGGGGAGGTGGCCAACGACCTGGAGGCGAAAGTGGCGGGACCCGCCGACTGGCCCGTGGATGTGGCCCACGTTCACGGCGGCGGGGTGTCCCTGTCGCCCCTGCAGCCGGAGCTGTTCTGGCGCGGCGCCACGCTGGACCTGCCCCAGCTGGATCTTCCCCGGGATGACCAGCTTCAGGTGGGCCTGTAAATCCGCTGCAGCAGCCAGAGGCTGATCCCCAGGCCGATCAGGTGAGCGAACAGCACCTGGGTGTTGCCCAGCACCGAGAACATTTCGATCGAGGTGATCGGCAGGCCGATCAGACGGCCGCCTCGTCCGGCCTGACCCTGCAACTGCGCCCCGAAGAAGCCCGGCACCTGCTGGGAGGCCTGCACGAACAGGCTGCCGGCCATGGCCTGGTAGCCCACTGCAGCCAGTGTCAGGCCGGACAGATCGATCAGCAGGCCGCGTTTCACCAGCCGGCCGGTCTCGCCGCGGCTGGGCCGCACCGGGCTGGCCAGGGCCCGGCCGCAGCGCACCACCAGCCAGCTCTGCCACAGGCAGCCGAGCAGCAGCAGAAACGAGAGCGTGGTGAGGGAGATTCCCGGGCCCAGCCCCAGGGCGCGGGAGGAGTCGGCGGCAAGCCGTCCGCCGATGTTGTTGAACACCAGCACCCCCACCACCACCACGGCGAGCACCAGTTGGGTCCAGAACCGTACCCAGCCCACACGCCGCAGAGCGGCGGACATCTGCTGCAGATCGAGGCGGTCAGCCATGGGTGCACTGAAATTCCCCCCCAAAGGTGCCATGGGAGGATCTGGGCGGCCTGCCCCGRMGYNGGRAKYTGYYGCSYNNAYRSCGMTGCGRMSSSCNNCCAGSWGSCCCASCNGCMCCWSSKCCAYWNNGSCCTYSGSRKCNNNGANGGKCKGCRWSGSGGCSATCRRMGSGYNAYCNGCRSCMGNTGGNTGGMKNGNNCCSMKSSGACSSMGCMGYKCSRGCYNCTSNGWGSSCANGRTSGNNAGYYKCWGGCSCSWNTCSCCRYGMRGYRCYKCRYGGSGAYRSGNGCCWGMRRCTCNAYCWNCCSTSGGNASMAGSKCSRGCWSSKCGGNCSYCKGRGCRKCCMYCRSCWGSYRCKGSYGCSMTYWSRNCGCCGMNTSGCCSCSMTSSASMCSRWSRMMKYTGYSRASSRSRNTGSYGGTGGGGCNGCTGGNNGCCYSCYGSRKSGYNCGYRGNCRGYAWCWWCNGCKWCRGRKYSSRMCGCCRGGGCNGNMCRCCSASAYCCTSNNATGGCNCCTKKGGTCGGCCCGGGGTCTCACGG
>NZ_JADEWP010000259.1:0-2602 GCF_015207535.1 Cyanobium sp. LEGE 06143
GTTGCTGGCACCACCTTCCGGCTTTGAGGACATCTCCCTGCAGACGGGCCGGCCCGGCGTCGTGCAGTTCAAGCAGATCCCCACTTCCGCCCTGGCCCTTCAGACCTGGTTTGAACGCCTCACGGCCCTCGCCGGCGGCAGTCGCGGGGTGTGGCAGGGCCCGGGCGGCTGGCAGGCCCGCGATCGGCTTCTGGCGGCCTACGGCGCCTTGCCGCCGGCCGCCCTGGGACGCCTGGCCGACGACCAGGGCGCCAGCGTGCTGATCACCAGCTCCCAACACAGCGGGCCCGAAGGCTGGGCGCCGGCCTACCGCAACGGGCGCTGGACGGCCTGGCAACAACCCTGAGGGCTGCTGATCGCCCCGAGCGCCATGCTGGGGACCAACCCCACCTCGCTTGCCATGGCGCCCCTGCCCGCTCCCGAGCCCGCGCGCCATCTCGACACCATCGCCACCCTGCAGGCCCGCAAGCTGCGCTTTGAGGTGAACCGGGTGGCCCTACCCATAGGGCTTGAGGCCAGCTTCGGCGTGATTCGCCACCCGGGAGCCTCCCTGGCGGTGCCGGTGCTCGACGACGGCCGCCTGGTGCTGCTGCGCCAGTACCGCTTCGCGGTGGCTACCAGGCTGCTGGAGTTCCCCGCCGGCACCCTGGATCCGGGCGAAACGCCCCTGAGCACGATGCGCCGGGAGCTGCAGGAGGAGGCGGGCTATGCCGCCGAACGCTGGGATCCGCTCGGCACCCTGCTGCCCTGCCCCGGCTATTCCGATGAGGTGATCCACCTCTTCCTGGCCCGCCAGCTCACGGCCCTCACCGATCAGCCGCCCGGCGACGACGACGAAGACCTGGAGGTGCTGCTGCTGCAGCCCGAGGAGCTGGAGGCGGCCCTGGCCAGCGGCGATGAATACCTCGATGGCAAGAGCGTGAGCGCCTGGCTGCGGGCCAAGCAGCTGCTGGGGCTCTGATGGCGGCGGCGGGAGCTCGCTCTGAGCGCTGGCTGTTCTGGCACCGCCGCGACCTGCGCCTGGCCGACAACCTCGGCCTGGCCGCCGCGGCGCGGGCCACCCCGGCCGTGACAGGCGTGTTCGTGCTGGATCCAGGCCTGCTAGAGGCGCCGGACCTGGCCCCCGCCAGGCTGTGGTTCCTGGCCGAGTGCCTCAGGGAGCTGGAGCAGCGCTGGCGTCAGGCCGGCAGCCGGCTGCTGGTGCTGCGGGGCGAGCCGGCCCTGGTGCTGCCGGCCCTGGCCCGGCAGCTCGGCGCGGCGGTGGTGGCCTGGAACAAGGATGTGGAGCCCTACGGCCGCGAGCGCGACCGACGGGTGGCGGCGGCCCTGCAGAACCAGGGTCAGCGGCTGCTGGTGGACTGGGACCAAGTGCTGATCCCGCCGGAGGCGCTGCGCACCGGCCAGGGTGATCCCTACCGGGTGTATAGCCCCTTCTGGCGCAACTGGCKTGCTCAGGTGGAAGCCCGCTCCGGCCAGGGGCACGCCAGCAGCGGCGGCCTGGAGCCCGTGGAAGCGCCCAGCGCTCTGCTCGATCTGGCTCCGTCCCAGCTGGCAGCGCTGCTGGAGGGCGCCAACGAGGCGTTGGCGCTCGTGCGCCCCGATCCCCACACCGGGCTCCATCTGCCCCACAGCTTCACGGGCAGCGATCTCTGCCCCTGCCGCCCCGGCGAAGCCGCCGCCCTGGAGCAGCTGCAGGCCTTCTGCGATGGCGGGCCGCTGCTGGGCTACGAGCCGGGCCGCAACCTGCCCGGTGAGGCCGGCACCTCCGGGCTGAGCGCAGCACTGAAGTTCGGCAGCCTCAGCCCGCGCCAGGCCTGGGCCGCCGCCCAGCAGGCCCGCCAGCTGGCCCGCAGCAGCGAGGCCGAGCAGTCGATCACGGTGTGGGAGCAGGAGCTGGCGTGGCGCGAGTTCTATCAGCAGGCCCTGTTCCATTTCCCCGAGCTGGCCGATGGCCCCTACCGGGCCAAGTGGCAGCGCTTCCCCTGGGAGAACGATGCCGGGCGCTTCCAGGCCTGGTGCCACGGCCTCACCGGCGTGCCGATCGTGGATGCGGCGATGCGGCAGCTCAACGCCAGCGGCTGGATGCACAACCGCTGCCGCATGATCGTGGCCTCCTTCCTGGTGAAAGACCTGATCTGCGACTGGCGGATGGGCGAACGCCAGTTCATGCGCCATCTGGTGGATGGCGACCTGGCCGCCAACAACGGCGGCTGGCAGTGGAGCGCCAGCAGCGGCATGGACCCCAAACCGCTGCGCATCTTCAACCCCTTCACCCAGGCCGCCAAGTTCGACCCGGAGGCCCACTACATCCGCACCTGGCTGCCGGAGCTGCGCCATGTGGCCAAGGCCGATCTGATCAGCGGTGCCATCGCACCTCTGGAGCGGCGCGGCTACCCGGAAACGATCGTGAACCACAAAGAACAGCAGGCCAGGTTCAAGGGGCTGGTTGCGGCACTGGGGCGCTAAGGAGGCTCGGGAAAACCCGAGCCATCCGCGCGAAAATATCCCTGTAATCGCAGGCGCGGACTGGGTTCATGGGCAGCAAGCAGCTCGGATTCGGTGATTACGAGCAGACCACGGCCAAGAAGCGCACGAGGCGCGA
>NZ_JADEWP010000260.1:0-2597 GCF_015207535.1 Cyanobium sp. LEGE 06143
TTCCAAGGGTGTGGTCGGTAAATACGTCAGTCTGGCCACCGCTCAGGGCATCACCTGGCCGTTGCCGGAAGGCACGGACGAAGCACGGCTGGAAGCCCAGCTGTTCCCGGCCAAAACGCCGCCTTCACGCTTTGCCGAGCCCGACTACTTCCAGGTCCATCAGGAGCTGAAGACCAAGGGCGTCACCCTGCAACTGCTTTGGGCAGAATATGTGGAGCGCCACGGCGACAAGGCTCGCCGGTACAGCCAGTTCTGCCACCACTACCGGCTCTGGCGTGGTCGGCAGCGGCGTAGCATGCGCCAGGTCCATCGGGCCGGCGAGAAGATCTTTATCGACTACTGCGGGCCCACGGTTCCGGTGGTGGATCGCAGCACCGGCGAGATGCGCAAGGCCCAGGTTTTTGTGGCCGTGTTGGGGGCGTCCAGCTACACCTTCGCCGAGGCCACCTGGAGCCAGTCCCTGCCGGACTGGATCGCCTCTCACCAGCGGATGCTGGCGTTCTACGGTGGCGTACCGGAACTACTGGTTCCGGACAACCTCAAGGCAGCGGTCACCAAAGCAGACCGGTACACGCCCCAGATCAACGAGACCTATGCGGAACTGGCGGTCCATTACCAGACGGCGGTACTGCCGGCACGCCCCTACAAGCCCAAGGACAAAGCCAAGGCCGAAGCCGGCGTACTGTTGGTTGAACGCTGGATCCTGGCCCGGTTGCGGCATCAGACGTTCTTCTCACTGGCCGAGCTAAACGCAGCCATCGCCGGACTGTTACCGGCGCTGAACCAGCGCCCGTTCCAGGGGCGCTCCGAGAGCCGCCAGATCCTGTTCGAAGCGCTGGACCGACCCGCGCTGAAACCACTGCCGGCAACGCCCTACGTCTATGCCGAGTGGCGCAAGGCACGACCGGGCATCGACTACCACATCGAGATCGACAAACGGCTGTACAGCGTGCCTCACGCACTCGTGGGCGTGAAGCTGGATGTTCGGGTGACCGATACGTCCGTGGAGGTGATGCACAAGGGCCAGCGGGTCGCCCTTCATTCCCGTCACGGCAAAGGCCGCTTCGTCACCCTGACCGAGCACATGCCCAAGTCCCACCAGGCCCATCAGAACTGGTCGCCGGGCCGGTTCCTGAACTGGGCCACGGACATCGGCCCCGCCACGCTCGACGTGGTGCAACGGCAGCTCAAGGATCGCCCCCATCCCGAACATGGCTACCGGGCCTGCCTGGGGCTATTGAACCTGAGTCGACGTTACAGCCGTGACCGGCTGGAGCAGGCCTGTGCCCGGGCGCTGTCCATCAACTCGGCCAGCTACCAGAGCATCACCTCGATCCTGAAGCAGGGCCTGGATCAGCTCCCCCTGCCACTGACCGAGGAAGAACCGGAACTGGCCGATCTGCCCGTTCACACCAACGTTCGCGGCCCCCGCTACTACCACTGATCCCGGAGAAACTGATGTTGACTCAAAACACTCTCGATACCCTGCGCCAGCTCAAGCTGACCGGCATGTGCGATGCCCTGGAACAACAACGAGCACAGCCCGACACCCATGACCTGGCGTTCGAGGAACGCCTGGCCTTACTCATCGACCGGGAGGTGCTGCACCGAGAAAACCGCCGCCTGGATCGGCTGCTGAAGGCGGCCCGGTTGCGGGTGCCGGCCTGCGTGGAAGACATCAATTACCGCCACCCACGGGGGCTGGAGCGCTCCCGAATGGCCGGCCTGGCCAGTTGTGACTGGATCCGCCAATCCCTGAACCTGTGCATCACCGGACCAACCGGTTGCGGCAAGACCTGGCTGGCGTGTGCTCTGGKTAACCAGGCCTGCCGGCAGGGACTGTCGGTGCGTTACCTGCGGGTGCCCCGCCTGTTCGAGCAGGTACGCATCGCTCACGGCGATGGCAGCTACGCACGACTGATGAACCAGTTGCTGAAGACGGATCTGCTGATCCTGGACGACTGGGGCATGCAGAAGGTGACCGCACAACAACGCCAGGACCTGATGGAAGTAATCGAAGACCGGCACGGGCGAGGCTCAACGCTCATCGCCASCCWGCTACCCACGGAGCACTKGCACGACTACATCGKCTCCGCCACGYTCGCCGACGSCATCCTGGATCGKCTSCTGCACGGCGCTCACCGACTCAATCTGAAGGGGGAATCACTGCGCAAAGCCAAAGCACAAAATACGGAATCGGTTGACCCATCGTGACCGCTCAGAGTACAAAACCGACTCCAGCGTGATGGCCGTGTGCAAATCGGTCACGATCCCCGGAATGACCGGTCACGTTCGCCGGAATACGCAATACCTTCATCCCTGATGGTGGCCTGTACTTCTTCCAAGGCTGCACGGTCTGTATCGAATTCGTCGTCCCATACCGTGGAGGTTCCAAACTCATCCACTACTTCTAAGAGCCAGCCACCTTTGTCGCCACGGTAAATTTCCACTTCGACGGTTTTGCCGTCAGCCGTCAGTTTCTGGCATAGAGAGCTCATCTCGACTTCAAAATCATCTTCCATTACCGATCTCCGAGCTGGAATTCATGTACACATAACGCTGGGCTTTGGGGCGGTTTTGGAGGAGCGAAGCGACGG
>NZ_JADEWP010000261.1:0-2583 GCF_015207535.1 Cyanobium sp. LEGE 06143
GTTCAGCACATGCGCGCCCGGCTTCACGGTCGGCACATACCGGCTCGACTCGGTCGAATCGTCGAAATGCATCACGATGTCGGCGGTAGAGATGTCGTCCACCAGCTTGGCGCCGGAAACATGCATCACCGACCAGATGAAGTACCAGGGCCGGGGCTTGTCGGGATAGAAGGCAATCGTSGGGCGCTTGTGGCCGGACAGGAGGCGCGAGGTGCGCCAGGTCTGGACGAAGAAATAGAAGCAGAACCAGGTAAAGATGCTATGCGCCAGCGCCAGGTCGGGAACAATCCGGTGCCCTGTCTTCTTGACGAGGATCTTGCCTGCATCGAGCTTGAAATCGTCGGTCCACAACCGGCCTGACATACGCTCTACTCCTGTCGCCCGTTCCGGGGCGGAAACTGATGGGTCAGAGCCCTTGCACGGCTCAGCGCCTGCATCAACACCCGGTTTGCGGCGCAAGTGTGATCCTGCCTGCTATCAGAGCAGTTCGCGCAGGCTGGAAAGATCATACCCTGCGCTGGCTGCGGCCTCAACGATGTCATCGCCCGCGCCCTGCCCCGAATGGACCAGCGCCCAGGCGGTGATGCTGCGCGTGCCCGTCCGGCAGTAGGCCAGCACCGGCTGGGGCGCCTCGTTCAGGATATGCCCCATCCGCTCGACGATTTCCGGCGTCGGCGCGCCGGAAAACGGCAGCGCGGCGAAAGTCAGCCCCAGGGATTCGGCTTTGACGCGAATCGGCCCCATGCGCGGCTGGTCGACCCCGCCCTCGCCATCGGGCCGGTTGACGATGATCGTCTTGAAACCTGCCGCGGCAATTTTTTCCACGTCCGATTCGGAAATCTGCGGCGCCACGGCGAAATCGGGGGTGACTTGTCGGATGTCAGCCATACTCAAAATTCTCCTGCTCCTGCAGCCATCGCTTGATCGGTCTGCCCGACAAGCTAAGGAGTGTTGGGGGCCCTGCCAAGCTGGCGGATGGCCGTGGMCNGWTCAACCYACTGTGACMAGAGGCTTTTTTACTTGTGACAAYGCTTCAGCGYGCWTTYGGWCGTATTCCKTGGGGCTATACGCTCCGGCGCCTGCTGATCGCAATCCCCACGATGCTTGCGATCATCACGGTAGCCTTCCTCATGATGCGGGCCGCCCCGGGCGGTCCCTTCGACGGGGAGCGCAAACTTCCGCCCGCCACCGAAGCGGCCATTGCCGCAAAATTCGGCCTCGATAAGCCCCTTCACGAGCAATATTTCAATTATGTCGGCGGCGTCCTCCAGGGCGATTTCGGCCCCTCCTACAAGACCCTCGGCAAGAGCGTGAACGACCTCATCGCCGACGGCCTGCCCATCTCGATGACCATCGGCGCCCTCACCATGCTGGTCGCCCTTACCATCGGCACCTCGCTCGGCATCTTCGCCGGGCTCCGGCAAAACTCGGCGGCGGACTATGGCGTCATGGGCTTTGCGATGTTCGGCATCTCGGTGCCCACCTTCGTCACCGGCCCGATCCTCATCCTCCTCCTCTCCCTGGGCGCGGGCATCTTCGCCGTCGGCGGCCTCGGCACCTACCCCAATATCGGCATGAGCTGGCACAACATGACCCTGCCGGTGCTCACCCTCGCTTTGCCCCAGATCGCCATCATCTCCCGCCTGATGCGCGCCTCGATGATCGAGACGATGCGTGCCAACCATATCCGCACCGCCCGCGCCAAGGGCCTCGCCGAGCGCGACGTGATCGTCCGCCACGCGCTCCCCTCCGCCCTCCTGCCGCTCGTCTCCTATGCCGGCCCGGCCATGGCCGGCGTGATGACCGGCTCGGTGGTGATCGAGAAAATCTTCGGCCTGCCCGGCCTTGGCAGCTTCTTCGTCGATGGCGCCCTCAACCGGGACTACACGCTCGTGATGGGCGCGATCATCGTCTATGCCGGCCTGATCATCGTGCTCAACCTCGTCGCAGACATTCTCTACGCGATGCTTGATCCGAAAGTGAAATACGACTGATGGCCCAGATCGACCCCCTGCTCGACCCGACGGGCCGCGTCGAAGCGGTCCAGACCGCCATCGCCGGCGGCCGCTCCCTCTGGGACGATGCCCGCGCCCGCCTCCTGCGCAACCGCGCCGCGGTTGTCTCGATGTGGATCCTCGGCTTCCTCGTCCTCGTCGCCATCTTCGGCCCGATGGTCTGGGTGCATGACTACCGCACCATTTCAGACCTGCGCACCATCAACCCGACCTTCGAGAACTGGCACATCTTCGGCACCGACCTTCAGGGCCGCGACCTCTTCGCGCGCACGATGATCGGCCTGCGCATCTCGCTGCTCGTCGGCGTCGTCGCCACCGCCGTCTCCCTCGTCATCGGCGTCACCTGGGGCGCCACGGCCGGGTATCTCGGCGGGCGTATCGACAATTTCATGATGCGCTTCGTCGACGTGCTCTACGCCCTGCCCTTCATCTTCTTCGTCATCCTCCTGCTCACCGTGTTCGAGCGCAACATCGTGCTGATCTTTGCCGCCATCGGCGCCATCGAATGGCTGACGATGAGCCGCATCGTCCGGGGGCAGACGCTCGCCATCAAGGGCAAGGAATTCAT
>NZ_JADEWP010000262.1:0-2557 GCF_015207535.1 Cyanobium sp. LEGE 06143
GCCTAGAGCCGGGCGATGGCGGAGCGGGTGTCCTTRGMCNMSTGCTTGCGCCGCTCCTCCTGGCGTTTGTCGTGCAGCTTGCGGCCCTTGCCCAGGCCCAGGGACACCTTGATCCAGGAGCCGTGCAGGTGCAGGTTGAGTGGGATCAGGGTGAGGCCCTTCTGCTCCAGGGCCACACGCAGCCGCTCGATCTCGCGGCGGTGGGCCAGCAGGCGGCGCACCCGCAGCGGCTCGTGGTTGAAGTAGGCGCCCGCATGGCTGTGGGGAGAGATGTGCACGTTGTGCAGCTGCAGCTCGCCGCTGCGGATCAGGCAGAAGCCGTCGCGCAGGTTCGCCTGACCCGCCCGCACCGATTTCACCTCCGTGCCGAGCAGCTCGATGCCGCATTCGAGGTCGTCGAGGATCTCGTACTGGTGCCGGGCGAAGCGGTTGTCGGCCAGCAGGCGCCGCGCCGCATCCCGCTTGGCCCTGGCGGCCAGCTTCTTGGTGCCGCCCTTGGCCATGGTTTCGCTCTCGCTGCGCGCCTGCTCCACTGCCGACCCTAGGTGCCCTGCAGGGCACCCCAGGCGGCACAGCGGCTGGGCGGGGCCGGTACCCTCCAGCCATGGCGATCGTCTCCTCCGGATCCCAGGGCCAGGATCGCCGTCGCAGCGGCGCCGGCTCCGGGCAGCGGCTGGTGGATCCCCAGGCTGATGCCGAGACTGCCCCCCGGCCCGAGGCTGCGCCTGAGGCTCCCCAGGCCCGCGAGGACTCGCTGCGCCCGCGTCGCCTGGCCGACTACATCGGCCAGGGCGAACTCAAGCAGGTGCTCGGCATCGCCATCGAGGCCACCCAGGCCCGCGCCGAGGCCCTCGATCACGTGCTGCTCTACGGCCCCCCGGGCCTGGGCAAGACCACCATGGCCCTGGTGCTGGCCGAGGAGCTGGGGGTGCGCTGCCGCATCACCAGCGCGCCGGCCCTGGAGCGCCCCCGCGACATCGTGGGCCTGCTGGTGAACCTGCAGCCCCGCGAGCTGCTGTTCATCGATGAGATCCACCGGCTCAGCCGGGTTGCCGAGGAGCTGCTCTATCCGGCCATGGAGGACTTCCGCCTCGATCTCACCGTGGGCAAGGGCACCACCGCCCGCACCCGCAGCCTGCCGCTGCCGTCCTTCACCCTGGTGGGGGCCACCACCAGGGCGGGCTCGCTGAGTTCGCCGCTGCGGGATCGCTTTGGCCTGATCCAGCGGCTGGAGTTCTACGGCCTGCAGGACCTGCAGGCGATCGTGCAGCGGGCGGCCGGGCTGCTGCGCCTGCAGCTCGAGCCCGAGGCGGCCCTGGAGGTGGCCCGCCGCTGCCGGGGCACGCCGCGGATCGCCAACCGGCTGCTGCGCCGGGTGCGGGATGTGGCGGCCGTCAACGGTGAGCCCTTGATCACGGCGGCCCTGGTGGATCAGGCCCTCAGCCTGCACCGCGTCGACGGCCGCGGCCTCGATGCCCACGACCGCCGCCTGCTGCGGCTGATGCTGGAGGCCTACGGGGGCGGCCCGGTGGGGCTCGACACCCTGGCCGCCGGCCTCGGCGAGGACCCCGCCACTCTCGAGGCGGTGGTGGAGCCCTACCTGCTGCAGCAGGGCCTGCTGCAACGCACCCCCCGGGGGCGCTTGCTCACACCGGCCGGCCGCGCCCATCTCGACGCCCAGGGCGCCATCGCATGAGCTGGCGAGCCCTCGCTACCCGCCTGTCGAGGCTTCTGCTGGCCACCGGGTTGGTGCTGCTGGTCTGGCTGGGGAGTGCTGGGGCCGCAGGTGCCGAGCCGGATCCCGCCGCCCACGAGCGGCTGTTCGAGCAGGCCCTGCTGGCCAGCCGCCAGGGGCGCTTCGGCGAGGCCCTGCCCCTCTGGGATGAGGTACTGGCCCTTGCGCCCGGCGACGCCGCCGCCTGGAGCAACCGCGGCAATGTGCGCCTGGCCCTGGGCGATGCCGAGGCGGCGATTGCCGACCAGAGCCGCGCCGCAGAGCTCGATCCGGCCAGCCCCGACCCCCACCTCAACCGCGGCACCGCTGAGGAGTCGCTGGGGCGCTGGCAGGCCGCCGCAGACGATTACCACTGGATCCTGGTGCGTGATCCAGCCGATGCCTCGGCCCTCTACAACCTCGGCAACGTGCTCGGCTCCCAGGGCGACTGGCCGGCGGCCCGGGCCAGCTTCGAGGCGGCGTCGCTGGCCCGGCCGGGCTTTGCGATGGCCCGCTCCAGTGCCGCCCTGGCCGCCTTCCAGCTGGGGGATCGCGCCGAGGCTGAACAGGCGCTGCGCTCGCTGATCCGCCGCTATCCCCTGTTCGCCGACGCCCGCGCCGGCCTCACGGCCCTGCTCTGGCAACAGGGCCACCGCGGCGAGGCCGAGAGCAACTGGGCGGCCGCTTCCGGCCTCGATCCCCGCTACCGCCAGGAAGAATGGTTACGGCAGACGCGGCGCTGGCCGCCCGCTCCGGTGGAGGCTCTCCAGCAGTTCCTGGCCCTCTCCTGAGCCGCACCCCCCTGAGCTGATCCCCTGATGCCCACCAGCCCCACTCCTCTTG
>NZ_JADEWP010000264.1:0-2524 GCF_015207535.1 Cyanobium sp. LEGE 06143
GTGCACTGGCGGTCGGTATGGATTGGGTAGTGGCGGTGCTGGTGATCAGCAGCCTGCTCAATGCGGCGTATTTTCTCCCGATACTGCACCGGCTCTGGTTTGCTGAACAGTGCGAGCCGTGGCCCCACGAGCGCCGTTGGGGGCGCCTTGAAACCAGCGCCTGGCTGCTATGGCCGCCGTTGATTACTGCCGCTCTTATGCTGGTAGCCGGGCTGATTGCCAACCTGCCATTCAGCCCCCTGAGTTGGGCTGAGTTGATTGTGGCAAGGGAGGTGGCGCTGTGATGTTTGCGTCAAACCTCTTGCTGTTGTTGGCGATTATCCTGCCGCTGGCCTCGTTGTTACTGGCGCTGCGGCCCGCTTGGCAGCAGGCTTAGCGTTACTGTTTGCCCGTGTTGCCCTTGCCCGCCTTTTTGGCAGGCCTGACATTGGGGCCAGACGCGTCCCTTGAACTGCCGGGGTTGCTGTTAGGCGGCCTGTGGGGGCTGGATGAGCTGCGCCAGGTATTCCTGGTTCTGACGGCAACGCTTTGGCTGGTGGCCGGTGTCTTCGCCGTCGGCTATCTGAAGGTACATTACCTGCGGCGTTTCTGTGTGTTCTGGGCGCTCACCCTGGCCGGGAATCTGGGGCTGGTGATGGCCCAGGATATTGCCAGCTTCTATAGCTTCTTCGCCCTGATGACCTTTGCCGGTTATGGCCTGGTGGTGCACGAGGGAACGGGAGAGGCCAACCACGCGGGGCGCGTCTACCTGGCCATGGCGGTGGTGGGTGAAATGGCCATTCTGTCGGGGCTTCTGATGGCCGCACAACAGGCCGGTAGTGGCTTGTTGGCCGATCTGCCTGCCGCCGTGGCGGAGGCCGACCGGCGCTGGTTGATCATGTTCCTGTTGTTGGCGGGATTCGGGGTGAAGGCGGGCCTGCCACTGCTGCATTTCTGGTTGCCCCTGGCGCACCCGGTCGCGCCGACGCCAGCCAGTGCGGTGCTCAGTGGCGCCATGATCAAAGCCGGCCTGTTGGGTTGGCTGGTCACTTTGCCGTTTGGTGAGGTGTCTTTGCCGGATTGGGGCAATGCGCTGGTGATCCTGGGCGCTGTCGGTTCCCTGGGTGGTGCTGTGCTGGGTGTGCGCCAGCGGCGCCCGAAAACCGTGTTGGCCTATTCCAGCATTAGCCAGATGGGCCTGATGACACTGATGGTGGGCGCAGCGCTGGCCAATACCGAGTATGCGGGCCCGCTGTTTGCGGTGATGGCGCTGTACGTGCTGCATCATGGCCTGGCCAAAGGTAGCTTGTTCCTCTCTACTGCCATGGCGTTGCCGGCGGGACGGGGTGGTCAATGGCTGTTGTGGCTGTTGATCGCATTGCCGGGGCTGTCGCTGGCGGGGCTGCCGTTTACCAGTGGCGCTGCCAGCAAGCTGGCCATGAAGGAACTGCTCAAGCCGGGCAACTTCGAGTTTGCGATGGCGCCCTACCTGCCCATGCTGATGAGCGCGGGGGCTGTGGCCACCATGTTGCTGGTATGGCGTTTTTTGTGGGTGCAGCGGGCAGCTGCCAGTGTTGGCAGCAATCCTGCGTTTATGTGTCTGGGTTGGGGCCTGGCCACGGCTGGCAGCCTGGTACTGTTCTGGTGGTTGCCCTGGCCCGGGGCCGTGCCGGATAAAGCCTGGCTAGCCACCATGGTTCATGAGGCCTGGAGCCTGTTCTGGCCCATTCTGGCGGCCACGGTTATCGCGGCGCTGGCCTGGCGTTCAGTCAAACAGCGATAGCTGGTTGTCCGGCGGCGGCTGGCTTGCCGGTTTCGGCCGTGTTTGATGCGGTCCCTTGCGGCTGCCGTGGCGGTGCAGCACCCGGCCAGTCTCTTCCCGGCTAACGTGTTGTTTTCGGAAGTCGCCCACCGCTTTGCGCGCCGCCCGGGCCGCCTGTTCATGGTCACATACCGGCGCAATGTAGTTGTTGCCGCCGAACTTCGCTTTCTGGGCGGGTGTCATTAACCAAGGGGTATGGATCATTTCTTCGGGAACCCCGGCCAGCTCCGGAATCCAGCGGCGGATAAACTCGCCGTGCGGGTCCAGCTTCTGGCTTTGCAGCACCGGATTATAGATGCGCAGGGCGTTGATGCCGGTCAGGCCGGATTGCATCTGGGTCTGGGAATAGTGAATGCCCGGCTCGAAATCGGTAAACAGTCGCGCCAGGTGCAGGGCAGGTTCACGCCAGTGCAACCACAGTTGGTAGCTGGCTACCGCCATCAGCATTGCCCGCATTCGGAAATTGAGCCAGCCGGTGTGTTGCAGGCTGCGCATGCAGGCATCCACCAGAGGCCAACCGGTTTGACCTTGTTGCCAGCGCTGCAGCCGTTCGGAATCGTTCGGCCCGGTTTTCATGCCCTCCAGTTCCCGGTGCATGGCGCGGAATTCCAGCTCCGGTTCGTCTTCGAGTTTCTGGATAAAATGACAATGCCAGTGCAACCGGGAGCGAAAGCTGGTCAGGCTTTTCTGTTTCCGGGGCAGGGTATTACGGTGAATGCCGGC
>NZ_JADEWP010000265.1:0-2468 GCF_015207535.1 Cyanobium sp. LEGE 06143
GGCCGAGGCCTACCCCCTCAGCCGGGCGCTGCTGGAGGCGGTGCTGGCCGACCGCCTCAGCGATCGCTTCGTGTGTGAGCTGATCTGGCCGCGCCTGGGGTATGGCCCCGATGGCTCCGGCACCTGGAGCGCGGGGCCGGCCACGGGGGCGGACTGGCGGGAGTCGTTCCCCCTCGCCCCGCAGCTGATCGCCGAGCGCCCCGCCAGCGTTCGGCTCACCCGCTCGATCGCCAAGCCCCACAAGCAGCTGCTCAAGCAGCAACTGGGCTTCGGCGGCTACCGCATCGGCGAGCTCTACCCGCGCCGCACCCGCCGGGCCACGGCGGTGACCTGGCTGCTGGCCCAGCTGGCCGAGCGCGGCGAACCGCTGCCGGAGCTGGGGCCGCTGCCGCCGCTGCTGGACGCCCCCGCCGATCCGGTGCGCGGCCACCCCGGCGACCCGCCGATCTCCTGAGCGCCCTGCCGACCCATCTGTACTGTCAAGGCAGGACAGTCGTTGCGATAAAACTCTTGGCCTTACCGGTCGTCGCCATCATCGGCCGCCCCAACGTGGGCAAATCCACCCTGGTGAACCGGCTCTGCCGCAGCCGCGAGGCGATCGTGCACGACCAGCCGGGCGTGACGCGGGACCGCACCTACCAGGAGGGCTTCTGGGGCGACCGCAGCTTCCGGGTGGTGGACACCGGCGGCCTGGTGTTCGATGACGACAGTGAATTCCTGCCCGAGATCCGCGAGCAGGCCAACCTGGCCCTGGCCGAGGCGGCCGTGGCCCTGGTGATCGTGGATGGCCAGCAGGGCTGCACCGGCGCCGACCAGTCGATCGCCGAGTGGCTGCGGGGCCAGGGGGTGCCGGTGCTGCTGGCGGTGAACAAGTGCGAGTCGCCCGATGCCGGCCTGGCGATGGCGGCGGACTTCTGGGGGCTTGGCCTGGGCGAACCCCATCCGATCTCGGCCATCCACGGCGCCGGCACCGGGGACCTGCTCGACGCCGTGATCGGCCACCTGCCCCCCACCGAGCAGGTGGAGAGCGAGGAGCCGATCCAGCTGGCGATCATCGGCCGCCCCAATGTGGGCAAGTCCAGCCTGCTGAACGCCGTGTGCGGCGAAAACCGGGCGATCGTGAGCCCGATCCGCGGCACCACCCGCGACACGATCGACACCACGATCGAGCGGGAGGGCAAGAGCTGGAAGCTGCTCGACACCGCCGGCATCCGTCGCCGCCGCTCGGTGAGCTACGGCCCCGAATACTTCGGCATCAACCGCAGTTTCAAGGCGATCGAGCGCAGCGACGTGTGCGTGCTGGTGATCGATGCCCTCGATGGCGTCACCGAGCAGGACCAGCGCCTGGCGGGCCGCATCGAGGAGGACGGCCGCGCCTGCGTGGTGGTGGTGAACAAGTGGGATGCCATCGAGAAGGACAGCCACACCATGCCGGCGATGGAGCGCGAGCTCCGGGCCAAGCTCTACTTCCTCGACTGGGCGCCGATGCTGTTCACCTCGGCCCTCAGCGGCCAGCGGGTGCAGGCGATCTTTCCGCTCGCCCTGCTGGCGGTGGAGCAGCACCGCCGCCGCGTCACCACCTCGGTGGTGAACGAGGTGCTCACCGAGGCCCTGAGCTGGCGCTCGCCGCCCACCAGCCGCGGCGGCCGCCAGGGCCGGCTCTACTACGGCACCCAGGTGGCGGTGCGGCCGCCCAGCTTCACCCTGTTCGTGAACGAGCCCAAGCTGTTCGGCGACACCTACCGCCGCTACGTGGAGCGCCAGATCCGTGAGGGCCTGGGCTTCGAGGGCACGCCGATCAAGCTGTTCTGGCGTGGCAAGCAGCAGCGCGACGCCGAGCGCGATCAGCTGCGCCAGCAGAATCGCGGCCGCTGAGCCTCCTGCCTTTGGACCTCCTCCGCCAGATGCCGATCGGCCAGTTCGTGGCCGAGGAGGGCGGTGAGGGCGGCCGTGGCRGCNGGCKKCGSCNNGGSTGGMKSCSNGCSNTCWRGYTSKCSTKSASCANGGCGTTCGCGGATGCTCTCGGCGGCGGCCAGTTTGCTGCGGGGTTCGCGCAGGTCGAAGCGCACCAGGGGCTGGCCCTGGCTCACCTGCTGCCCCTCCTGCACGAGCACTTCCTCGACCACGCCGGGCACGGGAGCATCGATGCGGCGGGTGGCATTGCCTGGCTCGAGCTTGCCCTCCACGGCAACGGTTTCGGCCAGGGGGGCGGTGATGGCCCAGAGGCCCAGCACGGCGGTGGTGCCGATGCCAGCCCAGATCATCACCGAGGAGCCGCGCCGCTGCTTGCGCAGCAGCACCGTCTGGTTGAAGCTCCATGAGGGGGCCAGGCCCTGCGGGCGGGGCGCCAAGGAACCGCCGAAGGTGGTGGGCGCGTCGTTGCCGGCGAGGGAGGTGGGCTCGCCGCCCACCAGGTCAACGCGCACGGGATCGATCGGCGCGGCGCCGGCTGCGCCGTTGTCTGCGGG
>NZ_JADEWP010000266.1:0-2466 GCF_015207535.1 Cyanobium sp. LEGE 06143
GCTGGCCCGTCCGAAGCCCACCAGCCGCTTGCCCCGCCACAGGCTCACCACCACGGGGCTGCCGGCCAGCAGGGTGCGCAGCTGGGCGTAGCTGCGGTCCTGGGCCCAGAAGGCGTGGTGGTTGAACAGGCGCCGCAGCTTCAGCAGGGCGCGGCTGGGGCGCAGGCCGGGGCCGAGGCCGAACCAGCGCAGGCCTGGGGCGCCGGGAGCATGGCGAAGCAGCTGGATCGCGACCATGGCAACAACACCATGGCAACATCCTCCCAGTCACCCCGACGCTTTGAGCCAGCAGCGCAAGGGCATCGTTCTGGCCGGAGGCAGCGGCACCCGGTTGCACCCAATCACGCTGGCCGTGAGCAAGCAGCTGCTGCCGGTGTTCGACAAGCCGATGATCTACTACCCCCTCAGCACCCTGATGCTGGCGGGGATCCGCGAGGTGCTGATCATCACCACCCCCGCTGATCAGGAGCCGTTCCAGCGGCTGCTGGGCGACGGCCGCCGCTGGGGCATGGCCATTAGCTACACCGTGCAGCCCAGCCCCGATGGCCTGGCCCAGGCGTTTCTGATCGGAGAGTCCTTCCTGGCCGGCGCTCCCGCTGCCCTGGTGCTGGGCGACAACCTCTTCCACGGGCAGGACTTCAGCCCCCAGCTGCAGGGCTGCAATGGCCAGCAGCAGGGCGCCACGGTGTTCGCCTACCCGGTGCGCGATCCGGAGCGCTACGGCGTGGTGGCCTTCGATGGCGAGGGTCGGGTGCTGAGCATCGAGGAGAAGCCCGCCCAGCCCCGCAGCCGCTACGCCGTGACCGGCCTCTACTTCTATGACGACTCCGTGGTGGAGCGGGCCCGCCGGGTGGTGCCCTCCGCCCGGGGCGAGCTGGAGATCACCGACCTCAACCTCCAGTACCTGGAGGAGGGCAAGCTGCGGGTGGAGCTGATGGGCCGCGGCATGGCCTGGCTGGACACCGGCACCTGCGATTCCCTGCATGAGGCGGGCAGCTACATCCGCACGCTCGAGCATCGCCAGGGCCTGAAGGTGGGTTGCCCTGAGGAGGTGGCCTGGCGGATGGGCTGGATCGACGCCGAGCAGCTCGCCGGCCTGGCTGCCCCCTTGCGCAAGAGTGGCTACGGCGAGTATCTGCTGCAGGTGTTGGAGACAGACGATGCAGGTTGAGCCGCTGCGCAGTGCCTCAGTAGCCGTTCTGGAGGGGGTGCTGCAGCTGAGCCCAAGGGTGTTCGGCGACGAGCGGGGCTTTTTCTACGAGAGCTGGAACCAGCAGACCTTCAATGCCGTCGCGGGCGCCACGAGTTTTGTGCAGGACAACCACTCCCGCTCGCAGCAGGGGGTGCTCAGGGGCCTGCACTACCAGCTGCCGCCCCACCCCCAGGGCAAGCTGGTGCGCTGCGTGCTGGGCGAGATCTTTGATGTGGCGGTGGACATCCGCCGCAGCTCCCCCACCTGGGGCCAGTGGGGCGGCGCCCTGCTCAGCGCCGACAACAAGCAGCAGCTGTGGGTGCCGCCGGGCTTCGCCCACGGCTTCCTTACCCTCAGCCCCGAGGCCGAGGTGCTCTACAAGACCACCGACTTCTGGAGCAGGGACTGCGAGCGCGCCATCCGCTGGGATGATCCGGCCCTGGCGATCGCCTGGCCCCTGGAGGCCCTGGCCGGGGCCCAGCCCCAGCTGAGTGGCAAGGACGGCGCCGCGCCGCTGTTCGCCGAGCTGGCCGCGGGGGACCTGTTCCCATGAGCAACCCGGCCATGTGGCCGCCGGCCGGTGAGCCCCTCAAGGTGCTGCTCACCGGCGCCGCCGGCCAGCTGGGCCAGGCGCTGGTTGCCAGTGCGCCGGCGGGCCTGGAGCTGATCGCCACCAGCCGCAGCGGCGGCGAGGGTCTCAGCGCCCTGGACCTGGCCGATGCGGCCGCCTGCCGCCAGCTGGTGCAGGAGCTGCGCCCCCACTGGGTGCTCMMCGCCGGCGCCTACACGGCGGTGGACCGGGCCGAGAGCGAGCCGGAGCTGGCCGCGGCCGTGAATGCCGCGGCGCCGGCGGCCTTCGCCGAGGCCCTGGCCGGCAGCGGCGGCCGGCTGCTGCAAGTGAGCACCGATTTCGTCTTCGACGGCAGCCAGGGCACGCCCTACCGGCCCGACCAGCCCCTGGCGCCCCTGGGGGTGTATGGCGCCAGCAAGGCGGCCGGTGAACAGGCGGTGCTGGCCAGTGCCCTGGCGGAGGCAGGCGGCGCGCAGGTGTTGCGCACCAGCTGGGTGTATGGCCCGGTGGGCCGCAATTTCTGCCTCACCATGCTGCGCCTGCACGCCGAGAAGCCGGAGATCGGCGTGSWGGCCGACCAGGTGGGCTGCCCCACCAGCACCCCCACCCTGGCGGCCGCCTGCTGGCGGCTGATCGCTGTGGCCCGCGGTGGGGAGAAGGCCGCCGATCCAGCCGAGCCCCTGCCGCCCCTGCTGCACTGGAG
>NZ_JADEWP010000267.1:0-2457 GCF_015207535.1 Cyanobium sp. LEGE 06143
CGCCGGCGCGGCCGCCGAGCCCGGTCTGATCGGCCTGCAGCCCGATGGCCCGCCCTGCAACAGCGGCAACCGGGGATCCCTGGAGAGCTATTGCAGCATCGCCGGCCTGGCGCGACTGAGCCCGCTTGATCCGCGGGAGCTCTGCCGTCTGGCCGACGCCGGCGATGCCGAAGCCCTGGCGGTGTGGCACCGCTATGGGCGCCTGCTCGGCATCGGTCTCTGCTCCCTGCTCTATGTGCTCACCCCGGAGCTGGTGTTGCTCGGTGGCGGCCTCAGCGGCGCCAGCCACCACTTTCTGCCGGCGGTGTGGGAGCAGGTTCAGGAGCGGGTGTTGGCCGTGAGCCGCCATGATCTGCGCATTGAACGCTGTGCCCTGGGCAACGGCGCCGGCCGGCTGGGGGCGGCGCGCCTGGCCTTCGAGCGGCTGCAGCCCGGCGGATTGAGATGATGGAGCCATGACCTCCATCGTCTCCAGCTCTCCTGCGGCCTCGTCCACGGCTGATTCGTCCCGTGCTGCTTCGCCCGCAGCTGCAGCTGTTCCCGATCCCAGCCCTGAGCTGCTGCAGCGGGCGGTCACGGTGCGGCGCAGTGCCATGGACCTGGGCCAGTGCTCCGATGGGCAGCGCCAGCAGGCGGTGCTGGCGATGGCGGAGGCGCTGCAGGCTTCCCGGCAGGCGATCCTGGCCGCCAATGCCGCCGATCTGGAGGCCGCCGCCGCCGATCAGCTGGCGCCGGCGCTCGTGGCCCGGCTGAAGCTCGATGCGGCCAAGCTCGAGGCTGCCATTGAAGGGGTGCGGCAGGTGGCGGCGCTGCCCGACCCCCTCGGCCAGCGTCAGCTGCACACCGAGCTCGATCAGGGCTTGGTGCTGGAGCGGATCACCGTGCCCCTCGGCGTGCTGGGCGTGATCTTCGAGGCGCGCCCCGATGCGGTGATGCAGATCGCCTCACTGGCGATCCGCTCCGGCAATGGCGCCATCCTCAAGGGCGGCCGTGAGGCCAGCCGCAGCTGTGCCGCCATCCTCGACGCCCTGCAGGAGGGCCTGGCCCGCAGCGCCGTGGCGCCCGAGGCCCTGGCCCTGCTGACCAGTCGTGAGGAAAGTCTGGCCCTGCTGAAACTCGATGGGCTGGTGGACCTGATCATTCCCCGGGGCTCGAACGCCCTGGTGCGGTTCATCCAGGACAACACCCGCATTCCGGTGCTGGGCCACGCCGACGGTGTCTGCCATCTCTACGTGGATGCCGCCGCCGACTGCGCGCTCAGCCTGCGGGTGGCTCTGGATGCCAAAACCCACTACCCAGCCGCCTGCAACGCGATTGAAACCCTGCTGGTGCATCGGACGATCGCCGACCGCTTTCTGCCCCTGGCGCTGCCGGCCTTTGCGGCAGCCGGGGTGGAGCTGCGTGGCGATGCGGCCAGCCAGGCCCTCGGAGTGGCCGTGGCGGCCAGCGAGGACGACTGGGGCTGCGAGTACTCCGATCTGATCCTGGCGGTGAAGGTGGTGGAAGACCTCGATGGCGCCCTGGAGCACATCAGCCGCTACGGCTCCCGTCACACCGAGGCCATCTGCACCGCCGACGAGCAGGCCGCCGACCGCTTCCTGGCCGGTGTCGACAGCGCCGGTGTGTTTCTGAACTGCAGCACCCGCTTCGCCGATGGCTTCCGCTACGGCYTCGGCGCCGAGSTGGGCATCAGCACCCAGACCCTGCCGCCCCSGGGGCCGGTGGGGCTGGAGGGTCTGATCACCTACCGCTACCGCCTGCGCGGCCAGGGGCAGACCGCCGCCGACTACGCCAGTGGCGAGCGGCAATTCAGCCACAGGGCCCTGCCGCTGTGAGCGCCACGGTTCAGGGCGCCGTTGCCCCTGGGGATCAGATCCTGGTCCGCGGCCTGCGGCTTTGGGCCCACGTGGGAGTGCTGGAGCAGGAGCGGCAGCTGGGCCAGTGGTTTGAGCTTGATCTCACCCTGGCGGCTGACCTGAGCCGGGCCGCCCGCGAGGACGACCTGGCCGCCAGCCTCGACTACAGCCTCCTGATCACGGCCCTGCAGCAGCTGGCCCGCGCCACGGTCTGCCTCACCCTGGAGCAGTTCAGCGAGCGCATCCTCGAGCGGGCTGAGCAGCTCTATGGCGCCGTGCCGATCCAGCTGGAGTTGCGCAAGTGCTCGCCGCCGGTGCCCGGCTTCGGCGGCCAGGTGGCCGTGCGGCGCCAGCGCCGCTGGCCCGCCGCCGCTGAGAGCGCATCTGGAGCTGCGGGGTTCCCCCATGGCTGATCGCCTCGGCCACTGGCTGCGGGGGCAGGCATGGCTGCAAGGCCTGCCCTGGCTGCAACCCCAGGGCTGCGGACCGATCGCCCTGATCTGGTGGGGCAGCTGGCCCCGCGGCGCCACCCTGGGGGATCTGCTGGCGGTGGACAACCTCTCAGCGGCCCTCACCCGGGCCGGGATTGAGCACAGCGTGC
>NZ_JADEWP010000268.1:0-2405 GCF_015207535.1 Cyanobium sp. LEGE 06143
GATGGGGGTCACCGAGCGCAGCAGCCGTTACCGGCTGCGCCTGCAGGGCCTGCGGCGGGCCGTGTGGCTCGTGGACACCCCCGGGATCCTGGAAGCGGGGGATGCCGGCCAGCAACGCGAGCGGCTGGCCCGGACCCAGGCCAGCCGCGCCGATCTGCTGCTGCTGCTGGTGGATGGCGACCTGCGGGCCACGGAGTTCCAGGTGCTGGAAACCCTGGCCGGCCTGGGCAAGCGCCTGTTGCTGGTGCTYAACAAGTGCGATTTGCGCGGCGAGCAGGAGGAGCAGCGCCTGCTGGCCCTGCTGCGCCGCCGCTGCAGCGCCCTGCTCGCGCCAGAGGATGTGCTGCCGGCCAGCGCTGCTCCCCAGAGCGTGCCGATGCCAGGGGGACGGCCGCTGCAGCCCGCCCCGGAGGTGGCGGCCCTGTTGCGGCGGCTCGCCGCCGTGCTCCACGCCGAGGGGGAGGAGCTGATTGCCGACAACCTGCTGCTGCAGTGCCGGCAGCTGGGCGAGGCCAGTCGCCAGCTGCTGGCAGAACAGCGGCGGGCTGATGCCGACGCCGTGGTGGAGCGTTACAGCTGGATCGGTGCCGCGGTGCTGGCGGTGACGCCCCTGCCGGGAGTCGATCTGCTCGGCGCGGCGGCCGTGAATGCCCAGATGGTGGTGGAGATCGCCAAGGTCTACGGGGTGAACCTCAGCCGCCAGAACGCCCAGGAGCTGGCCCTGTCGGTGGGCCGCACCCTGGCGGGCCTGGGACTGGTGAAGGGGGGCGTGAGCCTGGTGAGTGCGGCCCTGAGCCTGTCGCTGCCGGCCCTGGTGGTGAGCCGGGCGATCCAGGCGGTGAGTGCGGCCTGGCTGACGCGGGTGGCCGGCCAGAGTTTCATCACCTACTTCGAGCGGGACCAGGACTGGGGCGACGGCGGCATGCAGGAGGTGGTGCAGCGCCACTACGACCTGGGCCGTCGCGACGGCGACCTGCGCCGCTTCCTGGCCGAGGCCTTCAGGCGTGTGGTGGAACCCCTGCGGCAGCAGGAGCGGCAGTTGCCGCCCAGACCCGGGGCGTGAGGCTGGCGGCCGGCCTCGAAGCGCCGACGCTGCCGAAGCCCAGGGCCTCCGGCGGGGGCGGCTGCAAGGGGCCCCGGCTGTCGAGCACCAGGATCAGGCCCAGATAGAGCACGGCCACCAGGATCGAGATCGCCCCGGTGATGATCGCCACCCACTTGGAGCGTGGACTGGGGTCAGGGGTCATCGGCTGGTCCGCGACAGGTGGCCCGAACGGGCCGGCAGGGAGGCGGCCACCACGGCCCTGAGCCGCTGCAGCTCAGCCCCAGTGGTGTGGGGGTTGCCCAGCACGGCCTTGAGGTGATGGCGACCGCCGTGCAGGGGCCGCGACAGCATCAGCTGCTGCTCCAGCAGCCGGTGCCGCGTGGTGAGGCTCCAGGTCTCGGCCGCGCTGGCCTCAGCGCCGCGCAGCGTGAAGGCCAGCAGGTGAAACCTCCCCTGCAGCAGCTCCAGGGCGGGAAGGCTGCCCAGCAGTTCCACCAGCTGCCGGCGGCGCTGGATCGCGCCGTCCAGAACCGCCTCGATGCCGTCGAGGCCCAGTTGCCGCAGGCCCAGCCAGAGCTTGAGCACGTCGGCGGGGCGGGTGCCCTGCAGGCCGCACTCGCCGCCGTGGCCGCCGCCCCAGCTCGGCTCCATGTAGGGCAGGCCGGTGCCGAAGGCCTGCTCGAGGGCCTCGGGCCGGCGCAGCAGCAATAGGGAGGAGGTCTTGGTGATGCCGAGCAGCTTCTGGGGGTTGATCGTGACGGAATCCGCCAGCGCCAGCCCCTCCACCCGGTGCCGATGGCGGGGGCTGAGGCCGAACACGGCTCCGATCGCCCCATCCACGTGCAGCCAGTGGCCGTGGCGGCGGCAGAGCGCCGCACTGCGGGCCAGGGGATCGACGCTGCCGCGCACGGTGGTGCCGGCGGTGGCCACCACGGCGATCACCGGGATCCCCTGGGCCGCCAGGTGCTGCAGGGTGTGATCGAGGGCGGCGGGGTCCATGCCGCCGTCGGCGGCCGTGGGCACGGCCCACAGGGACGCCGCCGGCAGGCCCATCACGGTGAGCGCCTTGTTGAGGGACACATGGCCATCGGCACTGGCCACCACCACAGCATCAGCGCGGCAGCCGAGGCCAGCCTGCTGGCGCGCGGTGACCAGGGCCATCAGGTTGGCCAGGGTGCCGCCGCTGGCCGCCACGCCACCACTGCCGGGGCCAAGGCCCAGCTGCTCGGCGAGCCAGGAGGCCAGGTGGCGCTCCAGGCGAGACAGGCTGGGGGAGAGCTCCTCGGCCAGCAGGTTGTTGTTGAGGCCGGCGCAGATCAGGTCGGCCGCGATCGAGGCGGGCAGGGGCGGCGGATCGAGG